>JBDTMO010000388.1:0-5668 GCA_039934235.1 bacterium
AAGGCGCTGGCCGCGTGGATGACGTGGAAGTGCGCCGTGGTGAATTTGCCCTTTGGAGGTGCAAAGGGCGGCGTGATCTGCGACCCGTTGAAAATGAGCGCGGGCGAGTTGGAGCGTCTCACGCGCCGGTACACCGCGGCAATCATCCACACACTCGGTCCTGACTCCGACGTCCCCGCGCCCGACGTGAATACGAACGAGCGCGTGATGGCGTGGATCATGGATACGTATTCGATGCATCACCGCCACACGGTGACGGCCGTCGTCACTGGAAAGCCGGTCGAAATGGGGGGCTCGCTTGGCCGCCGAGAAGCAACAGGTCGCGGCTGCATGATCGTGACCAAGGAAGCGCTCAAGCACCTCGGCATGAGCATCAAGGGAACTTCGGTTGCCATTCAGGGCTTTGGCAATGTTGGCTCCGTCGCGGCCGACCTGCTCGTCAAGGAAGGTTGCATCATTCGCGGCATCAGCGATCGGACGGGCGCCTATTGGAACAAAACAGGTATCGACATCGACTCCGCGCTGAAGCACGTCAAGCAGCACCGCAGCCTGGAGGGGTTCACTGGTGGTACGCCGATTACCAACGAGGAACTGCTGCTGTCCGAGGTCGACGTGCTGCTGCCGGCTGCGTTGGAAAACGTGATCACGAGCAAGAATGCATCGAAAATCCAGGCGAAGATCATCTGCGAAGGCGCGAACGGGCCGACCACAGCCGGTGCCGATTCGATTCTAGCGGAGAAGGAGATTTTCGTGATCCCGGATATTCTGGCGAACGCGGGCGGCGTGACGGTGTCGTACTTCGAGTGGGTGCAGGATCGCGGTGGCTACTTCTGGTCCGAGGCCTCGGTGAACGAGCGGCTAACCGATATCATGACGCGCAGCTTTACGGACGTGCTCAATCTCTCGATGCTGCACAAGGTCGACATGCGCACCGCGGCGTACATGCTGTCCATCAGCCGAGTGGCCACCGTGCACCGGTTGCGTGGCGTCTACGCGTAACAGCGCGTGCGCGTCGTGATCGCCGTCGTGGGGAAGCCGCGTGACCGGCACCTCGCGGCGGCGATTGACGACTACGAGACTCGAGCGGCGCGGTATTGGCCGCTCGACGTCGTGGAGGTTCGTGAAGCGAGTGGCCGTGGAATTTCCGCTGAGTTGGCCAAGGAACGAGAGGGCGAGCGGTTTCTCGAACGTCTTCCGGCAGGTGCCGTGCTCATGATCTGCGACGAGCGCGGTGACCGCTTGACGTCGAGCGAATTCGCGACGTTGGTCAATGCATTTCGCGACCGCGCAACGAGCATTGCGTTCGTGATCGGTGGCGCGTTTGGCCTTTCGGATGCGCTCCGCAGTCGCGCGTCTCGGGTGATTCAGCTCGCACCGTGGACACTTCCGCACGAGATGGCCCGGCTGGTGTTGGCGGAGCAACTCTATCGCGCCGGTACGATCGTGCGCGGGGAGCCGTATCATAAGTGAGTGGCGTTTACATGTCCGGCACCAATTACCTCGCACGACCGCAATGACGGACATTCGCATCATCTCGGACACGCTCGGCGGCTCGGCCCTCTCGCAATTACTGCAGCGTGGTGAGGCGCCGCCCGCATGGACCGCGACGCCGCCGCGTTCCGGCGACGAGTGGCGTGAGCGCGCCTTGCAACGGACGCGCGAACGGCAGTGGGAGGAGTGTTGGTCCGTGCTCGAGCCAGCCTTCGGTGCGACGGGACGTGCGGCCGAGCGTCTCAATCGTGTTCGCCGCCTTGGGGGTGTCGTTGTCACGACGGGCCAGCAGCCGGGACTCTTTGGCGGCCCTGTGTACACATGGAGCAAGGCGATGGGCGCCCTTGCGATGGCCGATGCGCTCGAGCGCGCGACGGGCGTCCCGACGGCGGCGGTGTTCTGGGCCGCAACGGACGACGCTGATTTCATCGAGGCGTCGTACACTGTGATTGCGCAGACTGGCGGGGCAGAGGTCTTACGCAGCGAAAGCGCGCCGCCCGCCGGAACCCCGATGTCGCTGGCGCCGCTAGGAGACCTGTCGACGCTAAGAGCGCGCTTGCGGGGAGCGACGGGCAGCGCGGCAGACACTCGCCCGCTGCGCGTGGTCGACGACGCGTACGCGGATCCCGCGCGCACCGTGGGCGACGCGTATGTTGCGATGCTTCGCGCGCTGCTCGAGCCACTTGGCGTGCCGGTGATCGACGCTTCGCATCCGTCGGTGCGTGCAGCGAGCGACCCGACACTTCGCGCTGCGTTACGACATGCAGCGGACATCGAGCAAGCGCTCGACGCGCGGAGCCAGGCCATTCGGGCAGCGGGTTTCGGGCCGCAGGTGGTCGACGTGCCCGGCCTGTCGCCCGCGTTCGTGCGCGAGGGGGGCCTCAAGCGTCGACTGACAGTGGCTGAGGCGTCGGGTGTGGCCGAGAATGCGCTCGCGTGGCTCACGCCGAACGTCGTTCTGCGCCCCATCGTCGAACAGGCAATTCTTCCGACGGTGGCGTACCTCGGCGGACCGGGCGAGCTCGCGTACTTCGCGCAAGTCAGTGCGATCGCCGATGCCTTAGGCGTCGCGCGGCCGCTCGCGTTGCCGAGGTGGTCGTGTACGCTGGTTGAACCGCACGTCGAGCGCTTGCTGCAGCGGTTTGGCGTCGAACCAGATGCGCTGGCGAACCCCGATGCGTTAGAAGGTGCGGTGGCGCGCGCTGCCATGAGCGAGCGTTCCAGCGAGACTCTTGGTGCGCTTCGTAGGACGCTCGAGGCGTTGCCGGCCGCGCTGGCGCCAGAGGCCGATCCCCTCGGTCTCAACGCGGCGGTGCAGGGCGCGATGCAATCGCTCTTGCACCGTGCGGACCGGCTCGAGCGGCGTCTGGTGGCGGGGGTGAAGCGTCGCGAGCACGATGCACTGCGCGACGTGGCGACATTACGTGCGGCGTTGTACCCGCTTCGCACGCGCCAGGAACGAGCCCTCAACTTGATGCCCATTCTTAGCCGGCATGGGCTTGACCTGCTGGCTGAAATGCGCGATGCGGCGGCGCCCCACGCACAAATGCTGATTGGCGCGAGCCGGTCCACGTGAACGCACCAGTGCCCGATCGGCAGTCGCAAAGCTCGGGTCGCAGCTCGGCACTCATTGGCGCGGGAATCTTCCTATCACGTCTGCTCGGGCTGCTCCGACAAAGCCTGATCGCGAAATATCTGGGCGCCGGCATGGTGTCCGATGCGTTTAACGGCGCGTTCCGTATTACCAACTTCCTCCAGAACCTTTTCGGAGAAGGCGCACTGTCAGCGTCCTTCATTCCCCTGTACGCCAACGCGCTTTCCAGGGGCGATGATGAGGAAGCGGACCGTATCGCGGGCGCGGTCGCCGCGATCCTGGCGCTCGTGACGTCCATCATCGTGGTGCTGGGCATTCTGGCAGCACCATTCGTAGTGAGTGTCGTAGCGTTCGGCTTTACCGGCTACAAGCGCGAACTGGCGACGACGCTTACCCGGATCCTGTTTCCGGGGGCCGGCATCTTCGTGATGAGTGCGTGGTGCCTGGGCATTCTCAACAGCCACCGGAAGTTTTTCCTTTCGTACGTGGCGCCCGTGTTTTGGAACGTGGCGATGATTGCGGCCCTGGTGTTTTACGGTCCTCGCTTCGGAAACGCGGGCGAGAGCGGCGAGGTGTCGCTGGCGATTCGATTAGGCTGGGCATCGGTAGTCGGGGCGGCACTTCAGATGGCCGTGCAACTGCCGTCCGTGTTTCGCTTGCTTCAACATCCTCGCTTCGTTCTCGACTTTGCGTACGCCCCAGTGCGCGAAGTCGTGCGCAACTTCCTGCCGGCGTTCGTCAGCCGCGGCGTGGTGCAGTTGAGTGCCTTCGTGGACGTAAGCCTCGCGAGCAAGATTGCGGCGGAAGGCGTTTACACGCTGCTGCAAAACGCGCAGACCATCTATGTACTGCCGATCAGCCTGTTCGGCATGTCGGTCTCCGCAGCGGAGCTGCCGGAGATGTCGCGCGACAGCGGATCGGACGCTGCCGCGTACGCACGGCTCCGCGCGCGACTCAATGCTGCCTTGCCACGTGTCGCGTACTTCGTGGTTCCATCTGCGGTTGGGTTCCTTGTACTTGGCGAGGCGATCGCGGGTGTCCTGCTCCAGCACGGCAAGTTCTCATCGACGAACAGTGTGCAGACGTGGGCCATCCTCGGGGGATCGGCGGTGGGCCTGTTGGCGAGCGCGCTGGGACGGCTCTACGCGTCGACGTTCTATGCGTTGCGCGACACGCGCACACCATTGTGGTACGCGGTCGCACGCGTGGTTCTCACTGGCGTGCTTGGCTACCTGTTCGCCTTTCCCCTGCCGAGACTCCTGCAGCTTCCGGCATGGACGGGAGCCGTGGGGCTTACAGCGTCGGCGGGTATCGCGGGTTGGCTGGAGTTCATTCTGCTTCGTCGCGGCATTACCAATCGGATCGGTGCAACGGGAATCCCCCTCAGTTTGCTCGCGCGAATGTGGGGTGCGGCACTCGCCGCTGGCGCATCGGGATGGGCACTCATGGTCACGATGAACCCCGCGCACCAGACGACGCGTGGGGTTGCCGCTCTCCTCACCTTCGCGGTGGTCTATGGCACGCTCACCGTAGCACTCGGCGTGCCGGAAGCCAGGGGCCTCGTCGCGCGCGTATTGCGTCGGTAGCGCCAGCGGCTGCGGGACGCAGTGACGTGGGCCGTGTGCGACGAGTTGGGCATCGCGATGATGCCACTCTCACCCGCAGCAATGCTTCACGCCCTAGTCAGCGCGCTAAGATCACTCGCACTCGCCGCAACGATTCTCTGCGCCGTCGTCAGTTGCAGTGCAATCACGCTCCCTGGCGATCGCGGCACGCCCTGCGGCCCCGAGTATCGCGTTACGTCGGCGCTTGGTAGCCTCGCCGAGGCGTCAGGGACGAGGCTTGCATCCGCGAACGTCAATCTCACCGAGACGCGTGACGCCAATCTTCCAACGCTGGGGCTGGTCCTCTACGGGCGGTCGCAGACTCTCGCTGGTCCGCTGCGCGGCCATGTTGTGGCGGCACGGATCGTTGCGACGAACGGTGATACGATCTTTCGACCCACAACACTCGAACAGATTCCCGCGGCCGAGTCGGGAGGCGGAGCGCTCCTGAGGTACCTCGGGATGACGTACGGGGATCACGCGATGTTCGATCACGTCCGCTCATTACTCGTCGCAAATGCACTCGTCGTGGAGTTGGACACAGACGATCCGTCTGCCGAGCACATACGAATTCCGATGACGCTCGAGCGCGCTGGTGACTTCACGCGGTTGATGTGCGTGTAGCTTCGTCCCGGGTGAATGAAGCAGGGAACACCGGAGTGGCAAGAAGCAGCGACTGCAGGCGCCGAAATCAGCCGGTCGACGCAACAGGCTGTCATCCCGCAGGAGCGAGCGCAGCGAGCGAGGGTCGGGATCTACCGTACGATCCGGGATGCAGGCCGAGGGTGGAATGGTAGATCGCGACATTCGCTCCGCTCATGCGCCATAGCATTGCGTCCACCGATTGCATTCACCGGTCCTTCGCTCCGCTCAGGACGACAGACAAATCGCGTAAGCGCCGCGATATATTTCGGCATGGCCGTTCCCGACGCGATTCTCGAAAAGATCCCACATCTACCCGAGTCGCCCGGCGTGTATC
>JBDTMO010000389.1:0-5662 GCA_039934235.1 bacterium
GACTACGACGCGTGGGACGAACGCCTGCGCACGCT
Organism: bacterium; assembly: GCA_039934235.1. Classification (GTDB taxonomy): domain Bacteria; phylum Gemmatimonadota; class Gemmatimonadetes; order Gemmatimonadales; family Gemmatimonadaceae; genus AG11. Next base: position 36 of record JBDTMO010000389.1, read on the forward strand.
CGGTATTCCGAACAGCGGAAAGGTCGATCGTTTCTGGTTTCGCAGTCTCTACTTTCGTGAGCCGAATGGCATTCTGTTCGAGATTGCGTCGGACGGGCCGGGCTTTGGTGTGGACGAGGACGACGCAACGCTCGGTGAGAAGGTGGTGTTGCCACCATTCCTCGAATCACGTCGCGCAGAAATAGTTTCGAAGCTGAAGCCGATCGACTAGCGCGGCTGATGCGCTTCCGTCGCGCCACGCACACGATCCGTTCTGCCACGTCGATCGCCGCGGCGCGCCCCGCGTATGCCGCGGGGATACGCGCCTCCATTGCGACGGTCGTTCCGCTCGCGCTCGCCCACCTGCTGGAGCGAGCGGGAGCTGGAACGTGGATGAGCCTCGGCGGCTTCAATGGAGCGCTCTCGGATCGAGGCGGATCGTACGGAACGCGTGCCTGGACGATGGCGGGCCTCATGGCCGGCGGCGCCGCGGCGGCCGCACTGGGCGCGCTCGTCGGCGGACATCTCGTTCCAGCGCTCGTGGCGACGTTCCTCGTCGCGTTTTTCGCGAGCGTCCTTCGCGTGTGGGGCAATCCGGGGATCAGCATTGGCGGGGCGACGCTGACGGTGTACGTCGTCTCGTTGGCCATCCCAGCTGAGTATCCAATGGAGGCCGTAGCGCGCGCAGGTTTCCTGGTGCTGGGCGGACTCTGGGCGATGGGCATCGCGTTGGTGCTCTGGCCGCTTCGTCCATACCGGCCCGCGCGGGTCGCCATAGCAGGGGTCTATACCGCGCTCGCCGATTACGTGGAACAGTTGGCCGTGGAGTCGGCCATGAAGACCACGACCGAATGGCCTGTGGCTTTTACGCCGGCACACACAACGAGCATGCGCACGGCGTTGGAGAACGCGTCGGCAGTACTCGTTCAAATTCGTCGGGGGCGTCCCGGCTCCGTAGATCGCGGGGAACGCCTGCTCGTGCTCGCAGAGTCGGCGGATCAGCTCTTTGGTCATTGTGTCGCACTCGGAGAGACGCTCGCCGCCCTGCGCACTGTGGGGCGGCACGATGCACTCCATGACACGTGCATCGAGCTACTCCGTCAAATCGCGGCAACTGCGCGCGCGATTGCGATTGGCGTCGAGACCGAGACGATCGCGGCACCGATTCCGGTTACGTGGAGCGGCGAACCGCTGCGTGACGCGATGCGAGCGATCGCGGCGAAACCGATTGATCCGCAATACGATCACGCGGCTGTGATTCTGGATCGCGCGGCACAATTCGCGAGCGCCGCATCGGTGACGGTCGAGGCCCTCAACGGTGGCGAGCCCGACGCGGATGCGCTCGCGGCCGCGCACGCGATCCGAGCGCCGGCGTCGGAAGAACCCAAGGAAGAGCACGCGTTGTGGGACTCGTTTCGCGCGATGCTTGCACCGGGCTCGCTGATCGTTCGGTTTGCGCTTCGCGTTGCCGTCGTTACCACCATTGCGGTTGCGCTCACCGAGACGCTCGACTTGAAACGCGGTTACTGGGTGACGATTACCGTGATTGTCATCTTGCAGCCGTACACGGGCGTGACGCTGACCCGTGCAGTGCAACGCGTGCTCGGAACCGTGCTGGGAGCGCTGCTTGCTGCCGCACTTGGCGCGTGGTTCCACGATCCGCGCGCGATACTCGTGATCGCAACAGTTTTCGTGGCGTGTTGCGTTGCGCTGCTGCCAATCAACTACGCGGCGTTCTCGGTGTTTCTCACGCCGACCTTCGTGTTGCTCGCCGAAGCCAGTGCGGGTGATTGGCATCTTGCCGGCACGCGCGTGATGAACACGTTGCTTGGTGGTGCACTCGCGTTAGGCGGCGCGCGATTCCTGTGGCCAAGTCCTGAGCGGGCGCGATTCCCTGCGTATGCCGCGGCCGCCTTACGCGCAAACAGTGCGTATCTCAGCCGCGTGATCGAGCTGTATGACGACAGGAGCGTCGAAGCGGGTGAGTCGATGCGCGCGCTTCGCCGCGCCATTGGGTTGGCGACTGTGAATGCAGAGGAATCGCTGCAGCGCGCCCTTACGGAGGCGCTTGGCGACGAAAGAAAGCTCGCGCCGGCGCTCACATTCCTCACGTACACGCGGCGACTCACAGCGTCGGCGGCCGCACTGGCGATTTCACGGCACGTCGTTGACGGATCGGCCCGCGCCATGATGGAAAACTTCCGGCGCGAAGCCGTGGCGACGATGGAGGATCTCGCTGTGGCGCTCGGGACTTCCCGCGCGCCCGCGCCCGCACTCGTCTACGACGTGCAGGGAGCGGCGGAGCTTCCGCCGCTCGTCAGGCCCAGGATTGATCGTCTCGCGCGTCAGATCGCCACGCTGCACGACTCGGTGGCGCGCATGACGCCTGCCGCGTCGCCGGAAGCGGCAACGGAACCCCGTGAGTTCGGAACGGTCCTTGCGCCGACCAGCCCTGAGCGACGGTGACGGCCTTCAGGCATTCACCGGAATATTCTTTTCTCCACAAGGCGACTTGGCCTCTCGAACGTTCGAGGATTCGGATGGACTCCTCTGGGAGGTATTTGAGGTCCGCCGAGCTTCCGAGGCGACGCGAGGGGTGTCTGCAGGCTTGGAAAAGGGATGGCTGAGCTTCGCGAATGCTGGCAGTAGGCGTCGGCTTGCTCCTTTCCCGGCGAACTGGTCGACGATGGAGGACGAGGAGCTGGAACGGCTCTGCGATGCGGCACGTGTGGCCAATCCAGTGCCGCTTCCCCGAGAAATGGGGGGCGGCCTTCCGAGTCGGATCGTCGCGCCAGAGTTTGTCGTGTCGAAGGATGCATTGGCCGTCGCGGATCGTGCTGACGGCGCGGAGCCCGAGAAGGCGAGCCGCGTTCGCGACACGGTGCGCCTTTTCGCGCACGAAGCGCGTGTGAACAAGCTTCCCGCGATTGAAGCGATGGTGCGATTGAAGGCGATCCTCGCCGACACGTACAGCGCAGATGACGTGGACGAATCAACGCGTGCGGAAGCAGCCAATCTGCGGCTCGTGCGTCGCTGGTTCGTCGATGCCTTCTATTTCAATCGCCCGGCGTAAACGGCAACACGGTGCCGCGCGCTACTCTCGGTACGGCGACTCGTGATACGGCGATTCATCGTCCGTAAGAAGATCATCGAACGATTCCTTGACGCGCGGCACAACGTCGCCGTCCGGCGCGAGGCTTTTTACGAGCTCGATGAGCATCGGACTCAAATGCGCGCCGTAGCGGCGAAGCATCGACGATCGTTCGCGCTTGCGAAGGAGGAACGAGAGGATCGGCATGTCGGCTTTCGCGCCGTTGCAGTCGGCACAGGCCAGCACGAGATTGTCGCGGCGGTCGTAGGCGCTCTGCCCTTTGCGTGGGGCAACGTGGTCCAGTGTGATCGTCGTCGCGGCGACGCGACGGCCGCAGTAGGCGCAGACTGGGCCGTGCTGCTGAATGAGCCACCGCTTGGTTTCCGCGTATGCGGTGCGGCTTGTTGATGTAGACGTTAGTTGGGTGGCGGCGGTGCCGCGGCCCCTGCGTCTGGTGGAGCGCTTTCGTGGTATCGTCACAACGGAGGGAAATTCGCGACCGGTCGTTTGGCCGCTTGAAGAAAAATAGGGTTCGCGATCGTAGGACGACCGACAAGGGGATGGCGCCACGGCGACCCGGGCGCAATCAGGTTCCGAAAGCTACACCGTCGGCGGCCGCGCCGTTCCCTTGGCGAGCCGAGCAGGAATTCGCCAGTGGTGGCGAAACCTGGTCGCGTCGGGTTAGTGTCAACAGGCGATCTGTGCGTCCCCCACGCCATTAGAACTAAAGGAGCGTGCTCCTGCGAATTCGATCGATACTGCTGGTGGCGGTGCTTGCCTCCGCAGCATGCCGAAGTCAGCCGGGCGCGGGCTTCGCCGGTGCGTCTCTTCTTGCGCCTCCTCCCGCAGATGAAGCGGCGCACGACGAGCTGCTGCGCGCCGACCTCGGGCGCGCCGACTCGGTGACCAGGCTGGGCTTCTCCAATGGGCTGACGAGCAGCTTTGCCACCGACGTGATCTATCTGCGAGGCGGCCTTCCTATCGTACGCGGCAAGGCCGCTGCGCTGGCAATCGTCGCGGCGGAATCGCTTGCCACTGGAGCCACGGTGCGCTGGCAACCCGTTCGGGCAGAAACCAGCCGGGATCGTGAGAGCGGATTTTCGTACGGGTACGCCATTTATGGATTGCCGCAGGCCGGTGCCCTATCCGTTCGGGTTGATCGGTACATAGCATTTTGGCGGAAGGCGGCTACCGGTTGGCAAGTTGCCGCCTATGCCGAAACCTACGGCAGCCCACCAGCGCCCCTGACGCTGCCCGTGTCGGCAGCGTCCGGTGTGTTGGCCGACGTCGCCATGTCGCGCACGCGCGCGCCCATCGACGCGATCCGATCCGCCGATTCCGACTTTTCGCGTGATGCGACGCGGTTTGGCACCGGTGAAGCGTTTGGTCGATATGCCGCCGAAGACGCGCAGATCTTTTCGCCTCTCGGCGAGTTCGTCACGGGACCCGTGGCAATTACCGCGTCATTCAGTCCGCCGATTGGGAAGAGTTCATTCGCGTGGCACCCTGTCGAGGGTGAGATAGCCAGGAGCGGCGACCTGGGGTTCACCGTTGGCAACGCGGTATCGACTGCCGAGCGCGAAGACGGCTCGCTCGTGTCGCAGTACTCGAAATACCTCACGGTGTGGAAGCGCCAGCGCGATGGCGCATGGCGATATGTCGTGGATGGCGGAAGCTCGCGGCCGGCGCCAGGAAGGCCCGCCGCCGATCAGCATTAGGCCGACTTCGACGCGCTGCCCCAGTCGAGTTCGGGGCGCGCCGTAATCCTCGCGGATGCGCGACTGAGTGCACGACCACAAACACTTGCTTGCGCCCGAACGACGTCGGGAACTTGACGTCGAGGCGCCTCCTGGATGTATTGATTTCGGCGGTATGCTGAGACTGGCACCAATGGTGCAATACTCAGGGTGCCGCGTTGACGCCCGCGTCGGCGTCCGACCCGCGCGTTCTCGCCGAGGACAAGCGGTGCACAACGAAACTGCAAGTGGAGAAAACAACCGTGAACATTCGTCGTCTCATCGCGCCAGCACTCATCGGGCTTGCGTTCATTCACCCTTCCAGTGTCGCCGTCGCCCAGCACGCCGGCACCGTCGAACTCGGAGGCTTCCTCCAGCTCGACCGACTCGATGAAGCAATGCGCACAAAGCGTCTTGGTGGCGGCGCAGGCGGCCGATTTGGCCTCTTCGTGTCGCCGCGTTGGCAGCTCGAGGCAGAAGCCTCGTACACGCAGGCCGACCCAGAGCCGTCGCGCACGACCAAGGCGCAGATCAATTACTATGTCGGCCGATTGAACTACAACATTCCGTGGGGCGGCATGCAGGGCAACGCCGTCATCCTCGGCCTCGGCGGTGGTGCTGATCGCGTCGACGCGCATTCTGATTTCATCTTCTCGCCGGACATCGGTCTTCGCGCGCAGCTCGCGCAGACGTTTGCGCTGCGCTTTGATGTGCTCAGCATGGTGGCGCTCAATCCGCAGAGTCAGACGTTCAAGGCGCCCACGCAACCGGGCGTCAACGACCAGGCCGCGTACCTCTCGAACTTCCAGGCTCGCGCTGGA
>JBDTMO010000390.1:0-5645 GCA_039934235.1 bacterium
ACTCAGCGCGATGATCTGCTTGACGGACACGCCACTCGCCGCAAGCGCCTGGGAGAGTGCGTCACCGACAACTGAATCGACGGTGCCTGCCGCTGCACCCCATTCGGTGTCGATGCGTCCGGCAATGCCCGCCGCCGTCACTGTCGCGTATCCGACGCTCACGGGATCGGCGCTTCCAGTGGTCTGCACACTGCGCTTCTGCCGAAGAACGAACGGGCGCACTACGGTCGTCCAGTCCTCCGCATCCTCCAACGTCACTTCGTCGCTGCCATCTCGCGTGGGTTCACCACCCATCACGGTTCGCAGCAGCATTTCCAACGGCGTGGAATCCGATCGCATTCCGTCTTGCGTCAGGAAGCCAAAACTCGCTGGCACGGAGGTGACAAAGAGCTTGAGAGTATCGATTCCTTCCAGCTGCTGCCCAGCCGCGCGGTCGGCGACGAACGGGAACGACGCGGGGATCTTGAACAGCTTGCGTCCGCTCGTGGGAATGCCCTTGTTCGCCTTCACCGTGAACAGGTCCACGGTGCCGCCCTTCACCAGCAACTCACTGTGGGCACCACCGGGCGGGTACTGCTGCGACACTCGGCCCGTCAGTCCAACTTCGATAAGGCTGATGTACGCGTCCGCGGGATACGACACGTTCGTCACGCGCACGCCGACGAAATCACCATCGGTAAATACCGGAAGTCCGCCTGATGATTCCGGCGTTGCCACGCTCCACGAACCGTCCGTGTTTTGCCGTAACAGCTCGACCTTGAACGCGTCGCGCATCGCAGAATCCGAATCCGGATTCTCGAGCCCCAATACGAGAAGGCTGCGCGCGTAGATCTCCAGGTTCTGGCGCACCGCGTCCCACTCGCTCGCCGTCTTGAGCGGCATGACCAGCTGCCGATCGCCGCCGACCACCGCCCACGTCGCCACAGGAAGCGCGCCGGCTTCCGGCACCGGTGTCGTCGCCGTGTCACGCGGAGCCAACAGGTACACGGTAAGCGCCGCGCGCTCATCGTCCGCCGTCACGCGGTAGAGCGTCGAACGCTCCATCGCGCGCACGAACGCGGCGACATCCGGAGACGTCTGATCCATATCGCCGAGGGCAAAGCGGAGCGGTAGCCGAACGTCGCCACGCTTGTACGACGTGATGACCGCGCGCGCGCCGTCGTTGATCGCGCCGGGTTCACGTTCTCTCGTCACCCTGGCCACGCTGCTCGCGACGCGCACGTCGGTAATTTTGATTTCACCGAGCGCTTCGACACGTTCAATCGTCGTCGTGCCTTCTGCGTACACGGCGTAGCGCGAGCCAATCATCACGCCAAGCGCCGCACCCGCCGCAAGCGTGAGCGTGTCGCTGGCCGCGTCGCGAGACTCCACACGCAGGTATTTCATCGGCACGATCTCTCGAAGGCCAAAGAGGACGCGGTCCGACTTTCCCTCCATCTGCGGATGCTGGAGCCCGTTCCGGAACGCGGTGACTTTCGTCGCGGCCCGCTCGAACACGTCGCGATACGTCGTGGTGCTCGTCGCGTTGGCAAGCTCGCGTGCGAGAAAGTGTGTAAGCGCGCCGTGCATGCGCGTGCTGCCATCAGGAAGAATCTGCGGTGCTTCACCAGACTTCTCGTCGTCTCGACATCCGGAAATGACGACGTACTTCTCCTCGATGGGCTGCCAGCTCGTCGTGGTCGACGCGCCGCGCGTGACGCCAACGTCCTTGAGCGTCGCCCACTTCCCGCGCGGTATTGGAGATGCGGGCATCACCGCAACGGGTCGCGTATCGGCCTCTTCGCCACGCACGTTGCCGCCCAATGCATCATCACTCGCATCGCGCGTAATCGTCCCCGAATGACAGGCGTCGATGATCAGCGTGATGTTGTTGGTCTTCTCGCCGAGCGCCAGAAGCTTGAGGTGGATCTCGTCGTCGGTGATGTCGAGGTTCTGTTCCGGTGTTCCCCATTTGCCATGGGTATCCACTGGCATGAGCGTGCTGTCCAGGCCACTCGGCTCATCACCTTCGCGGTCCGTGATCTGGGAGCCATGTCCGGCATACTGGATCACGACGGCGTCGCCGGGATTGGTGTCTGTCGCCAGCTGATCGAACGCGGCGAGAATGGCGCCGCGCGTTGCCTGCGCGTCAAGCAGGGTGGTGATATGCTGAAACCCAAAACGCTCGCGGAGAATGCCCGCCATCAACTCGACGTCGTTCTTGCACCCCGACAAGTCCTTGATGATGTCGTAGACATCGATACCGATGAGGAGCGCTCGTTTTGCTTGTGGGGTCGACGTCGAGTCTCTAGTCATCGGTGAATCGGAAAATGTGAAGATTGCGCAAGGGCGCGGTGGCGAGAGTGTCTCGCCACCGGCGCACTCGGCTTACGGCTTGGGACTCTTTGGCTCGTCGCCGCTGCGATCGCCACCGACGGACGCCTTGGGTTGCTCGTCGCGGTCGCCACCGACGGACGCCTTGGGTTGCTCGTCGCGGTCGCCACCGACGGATGCCTTGGGTTGCTCGTCGCGATCACCACCGACGGACGCCTTGGGCTGTTCGTCTCGCGTACCACCGGTGTTCGAATTGACACTCATCGTCATTTCCTGGTGCGGGTGATCCAACTAACCTCAACGGGGCGTTGAGGCGGTGGCGGTGCGAGCCAGCGCAGCAAGTCGGGCGCGAAATGCGTTGGCGGCACGAGAATCTCCAAGACGATCGGCGATTTGTGCGCGGAGCTCGAGACTCGGTCTAAGATAGAGTGCATAGGATGCCGGCGCTGGCGCATCAAAAGCGTCCGCAACAACGCGCGCTTCTCCAATTCCGCCGCTTGCCAGCAGCAGCCGGGCATACGTAAGACGCTCTGCGCCCAGCGCACCGCCATAGTCCCACGTGAGCGACGTACCGGCTGGAAGCGGCCCGGACAGCAGCGTCTTGAGCGCAGCACGCGCACCCGCCGAATCGCCGCGCACGAGCAGTGCATGTGCCGCGGACGCTCGCGCGAGTACCTGCGCGTACGGCAATGAGTCCTTCGTGGTACGCGCGGCAAGCACGGATGCGATGGTGGCGACGGCGGTTGTATTCCCACGCGACGCTTGATAGACACCAAGAATCCAGCACCGCTCCGTCGTGGAACATTTCGCGTCGTCCGCGCCAAAACGCGCCGAGTCCTTAGCGGCCACCGCCGCCGCGGCGACGGCGAGCGGATTGGCGACGGGCGATGCAAGCATGAGCAGCGATGACCCGCCGTCCCCCTTGGCGACGGACTTTGCGATCCGCTCGGCGGCTAGGTCGGGTCGGCCCTGGGCCACGAGCACGCCGACGATGCCAAGGAGTGCGCTCTGTCGCTCGCCAGTCGCGTTCGCGCGGCCGGTCAGCGTGTCGCCATCGAGGACGGCGCTATAGGCGGCCACGGCGCATGCCGGAAACGCGCCGCGTCCGGCCAACACGACACCCGCCCAGAGCGTGGACTCCGCATCCTTGCGTACGGCGTCGGCCCAGTCCACCGACGATGCACCATTTCGGACGCACTCGTCTGCCAGCACCAGTTCTGCCACGATCGACGCATTGGGCTTTGCGTCGATGAATCGCTTGAGCAATGGCGCCGCGCCCTTTGCGTCAGCGCGCCGGAGACGCAGCTCGATTGGATGGAGCAGCAGGTGCGCTGACGATGAGTCATAGGCGAGCGCCGACTCGAACGCTGCTTCGGCAAGGCTGTCGGGGTTCGTCGCCGTCGGGACGAGATGCACGTACGTCTCACCGAGTTGCGCCCATGCGGCGGCCATCTCGGGATCGATGCGGAGTGCCTGACGAAACTCGGTGATGGCCGAATCAGGGACACCCGTGAGATACCAGGAGTATCCGCGTGTAAAGTGCTGGTATTGCGGCGCCATGGGCTTGCCGAGCGCGGTGCGCACGAGGAGTGCGGCTTCGGCCGGATGGTGGTCCCATGTCGCGGCCTGCGCTCCGCGCACGGCGGCGAGGGCGAAGTTGCTGTCGGCGGCGACGGCTTCGCGGTAGTGCGTGAGCGCGAGGCCCGGTTGAACGCGACGGAACGCGGCTTCGCCGGCGAGAAAACTCGCGACGGCGGCGGGCGCTCGATCTGCCCATCCTGCGGCGAGATCTCGCGACGCGCTGCCCGGAATGAGCTTGGGCAGCAACGGCGTGACCGACCGAAGTCCCGCGCGCCAAAGGTCTTTGGCGGCGGCCTGTGTGGCAGGTGGTGTCATGACCGAGTCCTCATCGAAGCTGACGTCGATCAACTGCAGCTGCACCTGCGCGGAATCGCCAATCGTTGCGATGCGACCGGTCAGGTAGTAGCGCGCATTTTGAGCCCGCGTGATTGACCGGGCCGTGGCTGCGTTGATATCCGATGCGTTAGCGCGGTTGCTCGATGGCAGCAATCGCCAGCCATCGATCCATCGCAGCGAACCACGATTGTCGAGCGCACTGCCGATGAGCGTCGCGATGTCTTCGCCGGAAACGGGAACGCCGGCAATCGACGATGGCGCTTCGAGCGGAAAACCAACAATGCGATTTGGATCGAGCGGCGTTGAAGGCCGAAGCCACACTGCAACAGCCGCCGCAACGCCGACGAGCACCAGTGCGCTCGCGGTGATGACGATGCGCCGCTTCGATTGCGACGCAGCCGCATCATCGTCCGCCCCCGCAAACATCGCCGCCAACAGGCCATCGCGAAATGCCGCTGCCGTCCCAAACCGATCGGCGGGCACTTTCGCCAGCGCCCGCTCGATCGCGCGCTCGAGCGCCCGCGGAACCGTCCGGCGTACCGTGCGCAAGCTCGGCACGGCGTCGACAGCGTGTCGCGCAAGAATGGATTGCGTGGTCGGTCCCGTAAACGGAGCCGACCCCGCGAGCATCTCGTACAGCACGCAACCGAGCGCATAGATGTCGCTGCGCTCATCGAGCCGGTCTGCCGACGCCTGCTCGGGACTCATGTACTGCGCCGTGCCCACCGCGATTCCGGAGTCGGTGATCGACTCGTTGCCCGTATCCGCGGCGCGGGCCACCCCAAAATCCGCGAGCACCACATGACCATCCGAGAGCAGCACATTGCTCGGCTTGATGTCGCGATGGAGAACGCCCTGCGCATGCGCGTACTCGAGCGCGTCGAGGATCTCGAACACGATCTTCAACGCGACATCCACCGGCAGTTGCCGCTCGCGCTCGAGCCGCTGCGCGAGCGTTTCGCCGTCGACGAACGGCATCGTGAAGAACGGAAGCCCGTCGACCTCACCGGAGTCGAGGAGCGGAAGGATCCCCGGATGACGTAAGCGAGACGTGATGCGGATCTCTCGCGTAAAGCGCCCGCCACCCAGGTGCGTCGCCAACTCGGGATGCAGGATCTTGACGGCAACCAGCCGGTCGAGCGTCAGGTCGCGCGCGAGATACACGGTGGCCATGCCACCGCGCCCAATCTCACGGACTACTGCGTAGCGCCCCCCGATGGGCTCACCGCGGTTCGGCAATGTGTCTACGCTCGGAGACGTCAGGGAATGCGATGCTGCGACCGCTCGCACCGCTGGAAGTGTTCGCGCGCCTCGTGCTCCGGTTCGCCCAGAAAGCTCTGGCGAAACTCGAGCGACAGACAGGCAGTGGTTGATGCACGAAGGTGTGCCTGCAGTGAGTCGGGGTGCAACTGCCA
>JBDTMO010000391.1:0-5641 GCA_039934235.1 bacterium
TTCGGAGTATGCGATACGCGCGTTCGAGTCGTACGCCCTGGACTATCTGCTGAAGCCGTTTGCCGATGGCCGATTCTCCACCGCCGTTGAACGGGCTCGGTCGCAAATCGCCGCTCGTCGCGCACGAGAGGCCGAGTCCGGCCCGAACGCCGATGCGCGATTGGCGAGTCTGGTCAGCCACTTCGGTCGCACGAATCCACCAGCGTATCACGAAACGATCGCCATCAGGACGGGAAGCCAGTACGACATCATTCGCGTCGCCGACATCGATTGGATCGAGGCAGACGGAAACTATTCCAGGCTTCATGTGCAGCAGCGACCGCGGATCCTGACGAAGACGCTGGCCGTTCTGGAGCGAGAGGTTCTGGATCCCTCAGTGTTCCTTCGCGTGCACCGGTCGGCAATCGTGAATTGCACGAAGATTATTGCCGCGGACGCGCAGGCCAATGGGCAATTGACACTTGCCCTTCAGGGTGGATCCCAGGTGCAATGCAGCAGACGCTTTCGCCGCGTCGTGGAGCAACGTCTCCACTTCACGACGTAAGCCGTTGCGATGTGTGCATGATGTTTACGCGCGGACAGGTCGTTCCGTAGATCGAGCGCACCACGGCAGCGTGAGTCGAGTGATCGTACCGCCGTCGGCCGCTGCGGTTAGATCGAGCCGCGCATCGTCACCGTAAAGTTCTGACAGCCGTGCACGTGTATTGGCGAGCCCCACGCCCGGCTTCCGTTGTGTACCACCAGGCGACGTATCCGCCAAGCCAATGCCGTCATTGCGAATGATGACTTCGAGCATCTCGTCGCAGCGGTGCGCGGCAATGTCGATGCGCCCATGACCTCGCCGAGGGGCCAGCCCGTGCTTCACGGCGTTCTCGACGAGCGGTTGGAGGATCATGTGCGGCACCTGGCCATCCAGCGTCTCATCATCAAGGGCAAGCTTCACCTCGAGGTCACGCCCAAAGCGCGCGCCTTCCATGGCGAGAAAGGGCCGCAGTGTGACCAGTTCTTCACGAAGCGTTACCTCCTGCATCCCGGTACGATCCACGGCGTTGCGCAGCAGGGCATTGAGCTGGATCAGCACGCGCTCCGCGGCAGCGCGATCGTTGCGCATGAGCATCAACACGGCATTGAGTGCGTTGCCGACAAAGTGCGGATTGAGCTCCGCCGTAAGAGCACGCAGCTCCGCTTCAGCGCGCCGGCGTCGTGCCTCGCGCAACGTGATCCGCAGTCGACGCAGGACGACGTCCTTGATGCGCTGGCGTTTTAGCCCTTCGACAGCATGCGCAACGCCGCTGAACAGGAGCATGACCATGAGCATCGTCACCACAGCGCCCGAAAGCCTTGCCCCGGTGTGTTTCGCCGCAGAGAGCGAGTAGTGTCGCACCATCACGCCAAACACCACTCCTTCCACGAATAGAAAGAGGCCGAACGGAACGCTCGCCAATGCGTGGACGCCGACTGCACGCCATCCACCGCCCCTGTTCGTAGCGGGATCACGCACCCATGGGTGCGCCCGAGCGAGCCAGAATGCCGTCAGGCTCGCGCACAGTACCACGAACGCAGCCACGACGATTGCGACGAGCGCGGAAGCAACGGGCACGCGCGGGTCCATGGGCCGCGAGGCCACGGCCCATACGAACATGCAGCACGTGGCCACGGCGATCACGATGCGACCAACGCTCGCCGCGAGTCGCTGCCAGTGCTGTTCACGGGCTGGCGACGCAGGTTCATCGTCCGCCGTGCAACACGGCATCGTAACCCGCAGCTGCTCGGCCCATTTCTCTCCGCTCACTTCTGCTCGCCCGCGCTTGCCATACAACTCCGTCAGGCACGCTTGTAAAGCGGCAACTACGATTGGATTCGCGTTCGTCGCGCTACGAGATCCTTCGCACGCTTGCCCTTCCGCCCATGCCGCAATCTCGATGAGATCGTCGCGTTTACCCGTCGTCGCAACGGCTATTCGGATCGCGCAGGGTTCCTGGGTGCCAACAAGACGCTGGGCAGTGGCGGCGAAGAGCGATTGAAGGAGCAACGTCGGCACGTACACGTCCAGCAGTGCATCAGGCACGTCGATGTGCACGGCGAGTTGCTCGCCCAGGCGTACGCGCTCGATCTCAATGAACGGGTCCAGCGACTGTACTTCCTCCGCTAAGGTCGTCTCGTTCTCGCGTGACTGCCCAACTGTTGCCCCAAGGACATCAGTCAACCGCGCAAGCACACGATCCGCTGCGGCGGCGTCGGTACGTATGAGAGGAAGGAGCGTGGTCAGCGCGTTGCTCAGGAACTGCGAGTCAAGCTCCGTCGTGAGGGCATTGAGGTGCGCGTCCGCGCGCCGAAGGCTTGCGTCTTCCACCGCGGAGACGAGCCGCGATCGAGCCAGTTCGATGGCTCTCGATGAAGGCATACTCCGTAGCGCCTGGCAGATCCCGACATACAACAGATAGACGCCAGCGTCCTGGGCGAACACAAACCAGCTTGGTGCCTGCGGTCGCAGCACGACGCGACTGATTGGCCACGCGAGTAGGAGAGACACCTGTACAACACCCGGCAGCGCGAGCGCGGCGAGACAGTGATAGACGACAGCGCGCGCGGACATGTCGCGCGAAAGAGGGAACCGCTCGCTGAGCCTCAAGGCCAACGAGAAGTGAACGGTGGGCAGGATGCTCAATCGGGCTGCAGTAAGGAGCGCCACCGACATCGCGATCGCGGGTGAATTGCGCGTAAACTGGTCGAGCCAGGTTGACGCGAGCCCCCACGCCACCCGAAGTGGATAGAACCCGGCTATCGGGAGGTGTCGTCTTAACGCCATGTGCCATCCCCGCGAGGTAGTGTCACCTGTTCCCTGCCGCGCCAAAGTACTGCCAAATGCTCGAGGGCATCAGTGGGTTAGGGAGGGCCTGCCGTGACTCGCGGCACCCGGCTGCTCATTACGTGACGGGCGTGTCGAAACGGCCGCGATACTATCGCGCCACATCGTCACCGGCCCGTGAACACGTCACTGGCGTCTCGATGCGATGCATTCCGTCTCTCTCTACAGGAGGTACATATGCGGCTGTCTCACACTCTCTCCGCGGTTCTGGTGGCAGCAACGTTCGTCGCCATGGGTCCAGTTGACAACCAGGCAATGGCCGCGTCGGTCAGGGCTGGTGTGCCGTCGGCAACGCACGACGTGCGCTCGGCGGAAAGCCCCGCCGCGCGGATGGCCATCGGACATGTGTCGGGCGTGCGCGCGAGCATGTCCCGGAAGTCCTCCACGTGCAGCGAGATCCTCACTGCCATCTACAATGGAACTCAACAGCTCAACGCCGACCGGTCTGCGCAGGAGGCGGCGCACATGCTCGAGGGGCTGGAAGTCGTCACGTTGCTCGAGTTCGATCCATGGGCGGCGTATGTCGTCTCGGGCTACTACGAGGTCGTCATACAGATGGACCTGACCAACCTGAACATCCTGGCCACCTGGAGCAACAGTTACGGCTGCGTGTGAGGAGCGGCTTGAAACGCACAGTCTGCCCCCGCAGGCTGTTTAGCCTGCGGGGTCAGGTCTGACCTTCGAGTGCGACGCCTGGAGGATACGCGATGCGTCGGGGAGCCCGTTCGGCGGATGACGTCGCCGGCTCCCCTGCTGCCGCGAAGCTGTTCACGCTGCGGCCAGTGACGCGCGGCACCCCGTTGCTCATTACGTGACGGGCGTCTCGTAACAGCCGCGGTACTATCGCGCCACATCGTCACCGGCCAGTGAACACGTCATTGGCGTCTCGATGCCTTCACGCCGTTTCTCTTAAAAGGAGCCTCGTATGCGCCTGTCTCACTCCCTCACGGCAGTTCTGTTGGCGACCACTTTCGTCGCAATGGGTCCAGTCAACAATCAGGCAATTGCCGCGTCGGTCAGCGCATCCGCGCCGGCGACGATGCCAGGCGTGCGCCCGGTTCAACGTCTCGCCGCGTGGAACGCCTATGGACACGCGTCTGTCGGGCGCGCAGGGATGCTCAAGAAGGCTCCCTCGTGCAATGACATCTTCCTTGCCATCTACGACGGGACGCTGCAGCTCAGGTCCGACAAGGCGGCGCAGGACGCGGCGCACCTGGCCGAAGGGGCGATTATCGGCGCCACCGGGGAGATTGATCCATTGTCGGCGTATCTCATCTCGGCCTACTTCGAAATCATGATAGAGATGGACAAGGCTAACCTGGACATTCTTTACTTTTACGCCAACAGCTACAACTGCATGGGCCAAGAGTACTGAGATCGCGCAGAATCTGACCCCCAGGCCGTTTAGCCTGCGGGGTCAGTTCTGACCTTCAAGGCGCGAATTCCGACACGCGCGTGCGAGCATCGTCAACTACTCGCTGGGCATCTTCGAGATTCGCCGCCGCCGACTCCGCGAGTTTCCGGGTCCGCTCGGCATCATCACGCCGAGCTTCCATTTCGGACTGCGCACGCACGAGCGCGCGCTCGGAAGCATCGAGTCTTGCGTTCGCGTCGCGAAGCGACTTCACCGCGCGGTCCGACTGTTCGCGCACTTCGGCGAGCAGCTTTTCCGAGCGATGCAACTCGGCGCGCGCCGCTGCGGCGATCTCGACCTGGGGGTCGGCTTCTGCAGACTCCATCGCAACGACCGGCGCAGCGCTTGGCGACGATATCGTTCTTGTTGAAGCGGGACTCGCAGTGAGCGCGATGAGCAGGTCGAGGCCACCGCCCTGCGGCACATCGATGAGCCGTCCAGCACGAAATTCGGCAAATGCGCTCGCATCGCCAATGATCGCATGAACGGCCGCGGCGAGTGCGTTTGGCTCGATGGGGTGTTCTGCCCGGAGCGCCACGCGCGCGCCGACAGCGGCCACGGCACGCACCGCTTCCTTCACCGTTTCGAGCGCGGCTCGGAGATCGGCGCCGCTTTGCGCCATGCTGATCGCAGCGGCGAGACGATCGATCGCCGATGGGTCTTCGTGAACGACACTATCGAGCGCCCACGCGATGCGGCTTGGTTTACGCAACGCCTTCACGAGCGCCGCATCGTCACGCCGTTTGTCGGCGCGCAGCTGTTTGGCGAGCGCATCGCGCCGACCGATGAAGTCCTCGAGCGGCGCCTGATACACCGCGAGTATCGCCGTCGCGAGATCGGTCTCGATAGGAGGTTGCGTCACGTCTGCGTTTCAGTGTTCATGCAATCTGAAGCCTGCATAAAGCAGGGCATCCGCTCTCACGTCAACTCACTCGGAGACGCACGCCGCATGCGCGGTTGGAATGCACCGAGGCCCGCGCCTTCACCCACGCCGAGCGCCCGCGCTGTGACGGAGTCAGTGTGCAACGGTGTAGGCAGTGCCGCCTCTCATGCAACCGCGCCGCGCGGGCTCAGCGCGCGACCCTACTGGCGACTGATGGGTCGCGAATGAGGATCATGCGAATGCGTTCGCGCTGGCTGTGATATATGCCCGCACCGACGAAGGCGGCTGCCGCGGTGAGCGACAGCTGCGCGACGCTCGCGCCAGTTTGCCGCTGAAAGCCCCGGCTCACCTCCATGGCCAAGGCCAGCGCCCCGCACTCGGCGGCCACCCGCCACGCGATCGTCCAATACGGCAGCTCGCGGCGTCCGCGAGCCTCGGCCAGCATGTACGCCAGCACCGTCGTGGATGCGACCGG
>JBDTMO010000392.1:0-5632 GCA_039934235.1 bacterium
TTGCAGTTGCAGTTGCAGTTGCAGTTGCAGTTGCAGTTGCAGTTGCAGTTGCAGCTGCAGTTGCCAACTGTGGGTGCCGTTCTACTTGTATTACAGGTGCTTGCTCGGCAATCGACGCCCCTGCGTACCGCCCTGACGGCATGGCGAGGAACTTATCGTGCGCAGATACCCCCGGAAGTGGTTACAAACCGATTCACCGCGTTCTACACTTTGATGGATCCTCGCCTCCTCGTCCGCATCACGATGCCCACGCAATGCGAATTCGCCAATCGCTTGGTCTCATATCCATCATGACTCTCGCTGCCGCACCGCTCACCGCGCAGGAACCCGACTGGACCGCGGCGAGCAAGGAGACGCTCGTGAATCTCCAGACGATGATTCGCATGAACACCGTGAATCCGCCGGGCAACGAAATGCAGGTTGCGCATTTCCTGGAGACGAGCTTCAAGGCGGCGGGCATCGAGACACACCTGTTCGAACCGGCGCCTGGCCGAGCGGCACTTGTTGCGCGACTCAAGGGCAATGGCAGCAAGCAGCCCGTGCTCATCATGGGCCACATGGACGTGGTTGGCGTTGAGCGCGCCCACTGGTCGGTCGACCCCTTCGCGGCCGAGATCAAGGAGGGATACGTCTACGGCCGTGGCGCGATTGACGACAAGGGAATGCTCGCGACGAACCTCGAAACCATGCTGTTGCTCAAGCGCAATGTGATCGACAAGGGCGACACGCTTTCGCGCGACGTGATTTTCGTGGCCAACTCGGATGAAGAGCAGGGCGGCGACTTCGGCATGGGATGGCTCATTGCCAACCACCCCGAGTTGATCAAGGCCGAATTCGCGTTGAACGAAGGCGGACGCACGCGCATCGTTGGCGGAAAGCTGCTGTATGTCGCCCTGCAGAACACGGAGAAGGTTTCGCATGTTGTCGCCGTCACCGCGCATGGTCCTGGTGGCCATGCGTCGATACCGCTCGAGGGCAACGTAATCTTCCGGTTGGGCCGAGCGCTGTCGAAGATCGGCGCGTACAAGCCGCCGGTGTTTCTCACCCCCACAACGCGTGAGTTCTTCACGCAGTTGGGGCGCGTGTGGCAAAACAAGGAGGAGCGTCAGGCGATGGCGGACGTTGCGTCGACGGATACGCGGCGCGTGCAGCGTGGAGCACGCATCCTGGAAAAGACACCGGTGTTCAACGCCGTCATTCGGACGGGGATTTCGCCCACCATCCTCGAAGGTGGGATTCGCTCCAATGTCATTCCGACCGACGCAACGGCGAAGCTCAATGTTCGTACGTTGCCTGGGCAGTCGATCGACAGCGTAGTCGCCAGGCTCAAGAAGGTCGTCGACGATCCGTCGGTGGACGTGACGATCGCGGAGCGCGGCGATGACTCGCCGGCGTCGGACTTCCATTCACCGATGTTCACCGCGATTCGCGAGAGTGCACAGGCGCTCGATCCGTCGCTCGTGGTGGTCCCGTACTTGAGTACTGGTGCGACGGACAGCGCGCGATTGCGCAATTGGGGGATGCAGGCCTTCGGTCTGCTCCCGTTCCCGATGAATCAGGATGACGAGGATCGCATGCATGGCAACGACGAGCGCGTGCCGCTCACGAGTCTCGCGTTCGGAACGAAAATGATTTATGGCGCGATCCTGCGGGTGGCGCGATGAGCACGCCGTCGAAGGGCGTGGCACTGGTGACCGGTGCGTCGCGCGGAATTGGGCGCGCGGTGTGTTTGCGTCTTGCGCGCGACGGGTATGAAATCATCGCCGTGGCGCGCGACGCGGCGCATCTCGAGGCGCTCTGCGCGGAGGTCGCGAAGGCGAAGGGTAAGTGTCGTGCGCTTCGGCTCGACCTGACGGATTCGGCTCGGATCGATGCGGCGATGCACGGACTGCACGTCGACGTGCTGGTGAACAACGCAGGCATCGGAGTGATCAAGCCGCTCGTCGAGCTGACTGTGCCCGAGTGGGACCGGATGATCAACCTGAATGTGAACGCGCTGTTTCACGTAACGCGAGCGGTACTGCCGGGCATGTTGGCGCGCGGGTTTGGCCATGTGTGCACGATTGGCTCGATTGGCGGCCGGAGCGCATACGCTGGCGGAAGTTGCTACAACGCAACCAAGGCGTTCGTGACCGCGTGGGCAGAGTCGCTGATGCTCGAGGTGCGCGACCACGGTGTGAAGGTGTCTGTGGTGTCGCCGGGCGGCGTGGCGACGGAATTCGGCGGGAAGGCGCCGACCCAGGCGGACAACTGGAAGCTGAGGGCCGAAAACGTGGCGGACACGGTGTCGTACGTCATTGGGACGCCGCCGGGTGTTTTGGTGCACCGCGCGGAAGTGCGCACATTGCGATCGCCGCCGGCAAAAAAGTGATCTCGGCTGGCTAAACATCTGGACCCGCAAGGGGTTACGCGTCATATTTGGGTTTGTGACAAAAATCACACCGCTGACGAGCGACCGCTTTCGCGCCCAAGCCGAGACCACCGACTCGGGCCTCCGCGAGCTGATTGCGATTCGGGAAATCGTGCACGCGTTCCTCACGGCCGACCAGCCGGAGGAGGTTTTTCAGTTCGCGCTCGATCGCGTGAGTCCCCTGGTCGGCGCCTCGTTCGCGTGCGTCTACCTCGTCGATGGCGCGTCGGAGCTGATGCGACTCGCCGCGGTACACAACTGGCCCGCGCCCTACGCGCCGTGGCTAGGGGAAATGCGCGTCCGACTGGGCTTCGGGCCAAGTGGCGAAGCGGCGGCGGAGCGACGAGTCATCGAAGTGCCCGACGTCCTGTCCGATCAGTCGCTCGAAGATTGGGCCGAAGTCGCTAATGAGCTTGGCTTTCGAGCAATCGTCGCGCTGCCTCTTCAGACTGGTGACGGCGTCCTTGGCGCCGTCGCTTTTTACTTTGGGCGTGCGGGGACGATCAGCGCGGAAACGCGCTCGCTCCTGCGGATGGTCGCGGACCAGATGGCGGCGACGGCGCAGAAGGCACGGCTCATCGACGACCTGCGTCGCGCAAATGCGGCCCTGCTCGAATCCAACGCCGAGCTGGAGCGACAGTACGCGGCGCTGCTCGACGCTCGGCGAGCGAAGGACGAATTTCTCGCGAACATCTCACACGAACTGCGGACGCCGCTGACTGCGGTGATGGGGTATCTGTCGCTCATGGAGGACGGGTTGGCGGGCCCCGTCACGCCTGAGCAGCGCAAGCACCTCTCCCAGGTGAAGACGTCGAGCCATCACCTGCTTGGGCTGATTGACGACCTGCTGGAGCTCACGACGCTGAGGCGCGGCGGGCAGGAAGTTTCCTTGACCGCGTTCGACATTCGTGAGCCGCTGCACGACGCGATTTCAGCGACGCGCGGACGAGCGGAAGGCGTGGCGCTGCGCGTGAGCGAGCCGGAATCGCCGGTGATGATGGTGAGTGATCACCGGATGATTGCCAAGATGCTCATCGCGGTGCTGAGCAATGCGTACAAATTCACCCGCTCGGGAGAAGTGCGCGTTTCCGTCACCACACGGGGCGGCCGCGCGGTGTATCGCGTCGCAGACACGGGAATCGGTATTCCAGAGTCGATGCAGGCCCAGGTATTCGAGGAATTCCGGCAGGTGGATGGCTCGACGACGCGGCGGTACGGCGGGTCGGGGCTCGGTCTGTCGCTGGCGCAGCGGCTCGCACACCTGCTGGGTGGCGAGATCTACCTCGAGTCGGCGCCGGAAGAGGGGTCGACTTTCCGGGTGGAGTTGCCGCTGGAGCCCGTAGCGTAGCTGCGCGCGACGGCAGGTGCGGGTCCTTCGACTCGCTACGCTCGCTCAGGATGACAAACTCGGCGGTCGCTCGATTATCCTTCAACAACCTTTCGCCCGCGTCCGTTATCCAACGGACGTGGAGTTCCGCGTCCCAGTTCCTACGTCGTCATGAACCCGTCTCAGAGCACCATGCAGGAATTCCGGACCACGCTTGCGCCCGCGGATGTGCTCGAGCGCGCGAAGGCGTTTTTCTCGCGTCGCAATAGCCTGTACGCTGCGTTCCTCGAGATGGAAGATGCCACGCACGTGACGTTCCGCGGCCAGGGCGGTGAAGAGATCATCCTTGCGGCCATCGAGCGTGACGGCGCGACGCTCGTGACCGGCTCCTCCTACATGTTCGATATGCAGATCGCACGATTCTTCACGACGCTGCCCGAAGTTGAATCAGCCGCGCAGGTCACTGCATGACGGCGCCTTTTGTTACGCAGCTGCGAACGCGCGGCGCCGCGTTGCAGCTGGCAAGGACTGGCGACCCGTCGATCACGGTGCGCGTCGAAATGCCGGAGGTGTGGAACACGGTGAATGTGGTCGTGTCGCCAACTCAGCGCGTTGTGGAAGTAAAGATCGCCGCGTTGAAAGCGCTCTATCCTGTGGAGAGCAATCACGAGGATTTCGTCTTCAAGTTTCGCGGCTGGGAAGTACTCGACGAGAACGAGACGATCGATGCCGCGGGCGCAACTGGCGGATCGATTTTTCTTCTCACGCACCGCCGCCGGCGCGCCGTCCGCTGAGCACCTCGGCCGCCACACCCGTGATTGGCCGCGCCGCTGACGCAACCTCGCCGGCCGAGCTTCGCGACGCGCTGAAGCGCCTTCGCACGGAAGTGCAGAAGCGCATCGTCGGCCAGGAAGCCGCGCTCGACGAAATTCTCATGGCGCTCTGCGCGGGTGGACACGCACTGCTTGTCGGCGTGCCGGGCCTCGCGAAGACGTTGATGATTCGCTCGATTGCCGAGGCGCTCGACCTCGACTTTCGGCGCATTCAGTTCACGCCGGATCTCGTGCCGAGTGACATCACGGGCAGCGAGATTCTCGAGGAAGATCATGCGACCGGTGCGCGGAGCTTTCGTTTCGTGCGCGGGCCGATCTTCGCGAACATCGTTCTCGCCGACGAGATCAACCGCGCGCCACCGCGCACACAGGCTGCGCTGCTCGAAGCCATGCAGGAGCATCGCGTGACTGCGGCCGGCGAGTCACTTCGGCTGCCCGAGCCGTTCTTTGTGCTTGCCACTCAGAACCCGATAGAACAGGAAGGCACGTACCCGCTGCCAGAAGCGCAGCTCGATCGCTTCTTGTTCGACGTCCGCGTCGGCTATCCAAACGCGGAGGACGAGGTGTCGATTCTCCGCGCCACCACCGGCACAACGCAGGAAGCATTGCGCCCGGTCTTGGGCGCCGAGGAAGCGGTCGCGCTGCAACGTGCGGTGCGCAACGTTGCCGCGTCCGAACCTGCGCTGCGGTATGCGTCGTCACTCGCACGTGCGACGCGTCCGGACGATGCAACGGCGACAGCGTTGGTCAGGCGCGCGGTGCGATGGGGTGCGGGTCCGCGTGCGGGACAGGCGCTCATTCTTGGTGCGAAAGCCAACGCGTTCCTTGCTGGGCGCGCCGCGGTTGCGCCGGAAGACATCATGCGCGTCGCGCTGCCGGTGCTGCGCCATCGTGTGCTCGCGAGCTTTGCTGCCGAAGCGGAAGGATTGACGCCGGAGCTTGTCATCGCTGACGTGCTCGAGCGCGTCGCCCCGCCGCGGAGCGGGCTGGCGATTTAAGTGTCCGCGGGCCCGTACGGCGCGCTGCTCGACGCCGTCCGCGGCGTCCGCTGGCCCGCGGCGC
>JBDTMO010000393.1:0-5628 GCA_039934235.1 bacterium
CATCGTCGGCGTCGACGAGACCGGTGACGACAGCCGCGCGATCGAGCATTTCACGTCTGATCCGGCGCAAGTGGCGTTGATCGGCGCAGTCGCTGCGGGCGGCTCGATCGGGCAGACGCTCCGGCATAACACCATCGTGTCGTCGGAGTACACGGCCAGCGTAAAGGCGAACCTGACGTCGGCGCTGTCGTCGTCGTCGTCGTTCGGCGGCCAGTTCTATCGCACGGAACTGAACTCGAGCTTCCTTGGTGGCACCGGCTTCCCCGGACTCGGCGTCGAGACAGTGAACTCCACGGCCAGCCCCTCGACGTCAACGCAGACGCAAACGTTGAACACCACGATCGGCGCGTACGGACAGGAACAGTTCGGATGGCGTGACCGTGTGTTCGTCACTGGCGCGTTGCGCGTCGACAACAATTCTGCATTCGGCGACAAGCTGAAGTGGGTCACCTACCCGAAGGTCAGCCTTTCCTGGGTGGCGAGCGAGGAGCCGTTCTGGCGGAAGAGCGACTTCCTCAATTCGCTGCGGTTGCGCGCAGCGTACGGGCAATCCGGACGACAGCCGGCGGCGTTCTCTGCGCTGCGGACGTTCAGCCCATCGCAGGGTCCCGGCAGCACGAACGCGGTGACTCCCAACTCGATCGGCAACGCGAACCTCAAGCCCGAGCGCGGCACCGAAGTGGAAGTTGGATTCGAAAGTCAATTCTTCAGCCGGCTCGATCTCGACTTCACCTACTTCAACAAGCGCACGACAGATCTCATCATCAACCAGCCGGTGGCGCCGTCGAGCGGATTCTACGTTTCGACACCGACGAATCTTGGGCGCGTCGACAATCACGGTATCGAGCTGCTCGCGACATTGCAGGCGATCAGCCGGAAGAACTTTGCGTGGGATATCATCGGCAACTTTGCCACCAACAAGGACGTGATCAAGGACCTTGGTGGCGTTGGCGGCGTGGTGCTCAGCGCAGGCCAGACAAACGTCATCGGTGGTCCGATCGGCGGCATCTACACGAAGCGCGTCGTGTCGGCAGATCGCGACGCGACGACAAACCTTGCCTCCAACGTCCTCTGTGACGGCGGCGAGGGCAAGCCGGCAATTGCCTGTGCCGCGGCGCCCTTCGTCTTCATCGGCACGCCGACGCCCAAGGTCACGGGTTCGGTCGGTAACACGCTGACACTTTTCTCACGACTCCGCCTGTACGGGCTGGTCGACTTCAAGCGTGGCAATCGCGTTTACAACGCGAACGAACAGTTGCGCTGCACCGGCGCGATCGGGGCGCCACTGTGCCGCGCCAACTACTACCCGCTCGAGTTCGATCCCGTCTATCTGGCAGAACGTATCGGAACCGCCGCTGCACAGGGCATCACGGACCAGTACTTCCAGGACGCGTCGTTCGCCAAGCTGCGCGAAGTCTCGCTTACGTGGACGCTGCCGCCAGCCCTGCTCCGCGGATATCAGGCAGCGTCTGTCACCTTCTCTGGGCGCGACCTGCACACGTGGACCAAGTACGCCGGTATCGATCCCGAGGTGAATGCAAACAACATCGCGACAACGGCCAATACGCAGGATCAAGCCGTGACTCCGCCGTTGAGCCGGTTCATCGTGTCCTTCAACCTCAAGTTCTAATCATGCGACTCCTTCCTCATCGTCGTTTTGTGGGCGCATTCCTCGCGCTCGGCGTGATGGTCAGCGCGTCGGTGATCGCGTGCCGCGACATCACGAGTCTCGCCCAGGAGAATCCTGGTGCGCTGTCTGGATCCACGCTGTACGTCCCCGGCAACGCGGTGTTGATCGTCAACGGTGCCCTGTCCGACTTCGAGTGCGCGTACGCGCGGTACGTCGTTGGCAGCGGGCTGTTCTCGGACGAATTGTCGGTTGGCATTTCCGCGACGGCAAACTTCGACTATGACGCGCGCCGGCTCGTGACGAACGCGACGTATGGTACGAATCATTGCGGCGCGACACCGAGCACGACGCAGCAACCCGGTATCTACACCCCGCTCTCCACGGCGCGTGCGACCACGGATACTGCCGCCAGCTACCTGGAGCAGTGGACGGATGCCACGGTGCCGAATCGCGTCAAGCTACTCGGGCAGACCTATGCGTACGCTGGTTACAGCCTCGTCCTCTTAGGCGAAGGCATGTGCAGTGCGGCCATCAACCTCGGCCCTGAACTCACGCCCGCGCAGCTGCACGCAGAAGCAAAGACTCGCTTCGACAAGGCGATCGCCGCCGCGACAACGGCCAACGATGCCACCACACTCAACCTTGCACGGGTGGGTCGAGCGCGCACGCTACTCGATCTCGGCGGCGCGACCAATCTCGCTGCTGCCGCGGTGGATGCGGCGCTGGTCCCAGCAACATTCGCGGTGAATACGTCGCCGGACGCCGTTAACGCGCGGCGCCAGAACGCGCTGTTCATCAACATCTCGCAGAGTTCGTTCTCCACTGTCGACACAGCCTTCCGCGCGGTGCTCGTCCCCGGTGGAACGACGCAGGATCCGCGAGTCGCCGTGACGGATCTCGCGCGAAACGGAACAGCGACCGGCTCGCGCATCTGGCTTCCCGCCAAGGCGGCGACGAACGCCACGGCGATGCGCATCGCCAGCTATGCGGAAGCACAGCTCATCGTCGCCGAGAACGCGGCAGCGACCGGGGATCTTCCGGGTGCGGTGGTCGCGATCAACAATGCACGCGCACGCACGACGGGCGTCCCGCCGTACGCACTCGCTGCTGGCGCGACTGCCGGTGACGTAAAGATCCAAATCATCGAGGAGCGTCGCCGCGAGTTCTTCGTGGAAGGGCATCGTCTCGGCGACATCCGGCGGTATGGCATTGGCTTCGCGCCGTCCGCTGGCGCGGCGTACCAGTTCGGCGGGCAGTATGGGACGCAGACCTGCTTCCCGCTTCCCGATGTGGAGCGCATCAACAACCCGACGATCGCCAAGGGCCCGTGAGTAGCAGTTGGATGGAAAGAAGCAAAGAAGTAGGGTGGATCCCGACATGTGCCGTTATGCGTTCGGGAGAAATTCAACTCATCGCGCCCCGAGTTGCGCCTGCTTGGGGCGTTCAGCTCCGCAAAAGCAAACGACAACTGCCTATCGCGGATAACGCGGAAACGCGCGGAGACGCGCGGATAAAACAAACTGAAATTTTAGCTTCTCGCTTTATCCGCGCTTTTTCCGCGAAATCCGCGATAGGCAGTTGCAGTTGCAGTTGCAGGTCCAGTTGCAGGTTACTTCGCTGGTGCGGGACGACAGGATGGAGGTGTTGCACTGACCAGTTGCATCCAGTCTGGACCTTCACTGCCAATGTGGAGTGCACGTCCTTCGCCTCGCTCAGGACGATAGAAGACAAACCATAGCGCGACAGGGAGATATCCATGAAACGTGTAAACGCCGCAGCGGCGCTCCTGTTTTGTGTTGCCCAGGCGAGCGCCGCTCAGCATAGCCCCGACTTCGCGGCGTTCGACAAGTACGTCGAGAAAGCAGCGCGCGACTGGAATGCCGTGGGACTCGGCGTCGCGGTCGTGCAGGGCGACTCCCTCGTGTTCGCGAAGGGATACGGAGCCATCGAGCTGGGCAAGCCCGCGCGCGTCGACGAGCACACGCGGTTTGCGATTGGCTCGACGACCAAGGCGATGACGTCGGCGGCATTGGCGATGCTCGCCGACGAAGGCAAGCTGCGCTGGGATGACAAGGTCATCGACTACATCCCGGAACTCCGCCTGTACGACCCCTATGCCACGCGCGAGCTCACCATTCGCGATGTACTCACGCACCGGAGCGGCCTTCCGGGCACGGATCTCTTCTGGGCCACCGACGAGAACTCGACGTCGTTCGCGGACATCATGCGGCGGCTTCGCTACATCAAGCCGTCGACATCGTTTCGCTCGACATGGAACTACCAGAACGTCATGTACTCGATTGGCGGCACCATCGTCGAGCGCGCGTCCGGCATGTCGTGGGATGCGTTCATCCGCACGCGCATCTTCCAGCCGTTAGGCATGAACGAGTCGGAAGCGCTCGTGTCGCAGATCATCGGCAAGTCAAACGTTGCCGTGCCGCATGCGGACATACGCGACACCGTGCGCGTCGTTCCCATCAAGACCACCGACCTCGTTGCACCGGCTGGCTCTGTCTGGTCGAGCGTGTCGGACATGTCCAAGTGGATGCGCTTCGTGCTCGACAGCGGACGAGTCGGGACCAGGCGCCTTATCTCCATTGCCAACTTCAAGGAACTCGTCGCACCGGAAATGCGCGCGGACATGGACACCTATCCTGCCCTCGAACTTTCCACGCCCCATTTCTTCAGCTACGCGCTCGGCTGGTTCGTACAGGACTACCACGGCAAGACGGTGTGGATGCACACGGGCAGCATCAACGGCATGAGTGCGCTCATCGGCTTGTTGCCTGAAGATCGGGTTGGCGTGTACGTGCTCGGCAACCTCGATCACATCGAGCTCCGTCACGCTCTCATGTACGAGGTATTCGACATGTATGGCGCCGGACCGCGGCGCGACTGGAGCAGTGACCTCGCATCGTTCCTTCAGTCGAAACGCCCGCCACGTGCCGCTGCGCCGGCGGCAGCGCACGTTGAATCCGCCAAGGCGTCACTTACCATGGAGAAGTACGCAGGCACGTATGTCGACTCTGCGTATGGCAACGTCGTCGTCTCGGCAGCGAACGGCGCGTTGAGTGCTCGATTCGACAAGCGTGACCTCGGCGTGCTGGATCACTGGGATTACGAGGTGTTCCGCAGCCGCCCAAGGACGCCACTCGAGAATGGAACGCCGCTGTCATTCCAGCTCGATGGCAACGGTGGCGTCGCATCCGTTCGCGCGTTCGGCACGACGTTCTTTCGTTCTCGGTGACGCCCCTGTCATCCCGCACTCGCGAAGCGAGTATCGGGATCTCGCGTGAATGGCGCCGAACCTGATCACGGTGCCAGGATAGCAGATCCCGACAGTCGCCGTGCGACTGCGGGATGACAACAAGGACACTCAACCTCTCGTCGCATGCATGCTTCACTGAAACGCGCCATCGCGCTCGCTGTGATCTGCGTGAGTCCGCTCATTGCGCAGACACCACCGGCCCGAACCCCGCTCGAGTTCGACAAGCGCGAGGCAATGGTCCCCATGCGCGACGGGGTGAAGCTGCACACCACCATCTACACCCAAAAAGGAATCACCGAGCCGCGTGCGTTCATCTTCAACCGCACGCCGTACGGCATTGCGCGAAACGGAACCGCGATGAATGGGCCTTACGCGGAGCTCGCGGACGACGGCTACATCTTCGTGTTCCAGGACATTCGCGGACGCTTCGCGTCGGAAGGTCAGTTCGTCATGCTGCGACCGGTGCGCGACAAGAAGGTCAAGGGATCGATCGACGAAAGCACCGACACGTTCGACAGCATCGAGTGGCTCATCAAGAACGTCCCCAACAACACCGCCAAGGTCGGCATGCTCGGCGTGTCGTATCCCGGCTGGCTCACGGTGATGGCGATGCTCGATCCGCATCCGGCGCTCAAGGCCGTGTCACCGCAGGCGTCGCCCGCGGACATGTTCATCGGCGACGACTTCCATCACAATGGCGCGTTCCGCCTGAGCTACGGCTTCGAGTACG
>JBDTMO010000394.1:0-5613 GCA_039934235.1 bacterium
CCTGTCCGTGGATGTTGTCGGCGCTTGGCATGTGCTCCACACGCAGGACATGTTTAGCACATGTCGAAGGTCATTCAGATACGGCACGTGCCAGATACCCTGTATCGTCGATTGCGTGCTCGTGCGGCGCTCGCTGGCATGTCGCTGTCCGACTACCTGCGCCGCGAACTCGAAGCAGCAGCGGAACGCCTCACACCGGGCGAGCTGCGCGAACGGCTCGCGGCCCTCCAGCCCGTAACGGTGAGCATGCGCCCGAGCGCGGCAGTGCGAGCAGAGCGGGACTCGCGGTGATCGACTAAAGAATCAGCTCGACCACTCGCTGGGTTCGCGATCCCAGCGGTGCGCCCGCATCCGCGCGATCGTATCGCTCGACAGCGGCGCCGCATCGCTGACCGCGATGTTCGAGTGCACATGACCGATACTGCGCATGCCGGGAATCACCGTGCTCACACGATCATCGGCGAGAATGAAGCGCAGGGCGAGTTCAGCCATCGTCATGTGCGCCGGCACATCGGCGCGCAGCGCATCCACCTTCGCGAGCGTTGGGCCGAGATTCTCTTCGCCAAAGTAGATGCTGCGAAAGTCGGACTCCGGAAAGCGCGTGTCCATCGTCATCGTGCCCGTCAGCGACCCTTCGTCGAACGGCACGCGCGCGATGACCGCAATGTCGAGCTCCTTGCACAGCGGAAAGAGCTCGTCCTCCGGTGATTGGTCGAAGATGTTGTAGATCACCTGCACCGCATCCACATGACCGGTGCGTAATGTCTCGATCACGTTCGATGGCTCCCAGCGATTGACGCTTACGCCAATGGAGCCGATGAGTCCCTGTTCGCGGAGTGACGACATCGCGCGCCACCAGCGGTCGTCATGCGCCCACGCGTCTTCCCACACGTGGAACTGCAACAAATCGAGCGTCGCGACGCCGAGGTTCTCCATCGTGAGCGTGGCATACTCTTCAATGTGGTCAGGTGGAAACACCTCGTCGAGCGTCATGCCACGCCGCGACGGCCACGTAAAGTTCTTCGGCGGAATCTTGCTCGCCGTATACAGACGCTTGTCGGGATGCGCGCGCACGAGCTCTCCCAGCAAACGCTCGCTGTGGCCCGCGCCATAGCCCCACGCGGTGTCGAAGAAGTTGCAGCCGAGTTTTACGGCATCATCGAGCGCGGTGCGGGACTGTTCGTCGTCGGAGCCCGTCCATCCGCTCATGCCCCACATGCCGTATCCGATCGAGGAGACGGACCAGCCGAGTCGGCCAAAAGTTCGATAGTGCATTCGAGAAGATATTGGGGGATAGGCAGCGCACCGTCAGTTACATCCTGCGCGCTTCGTGACGCAATGCCTCCAGCTCCTGACGCAGTGGGGCCCAGTAGATCCGGTCAGCCGCCATCTCGCTCGCTTGTTCCGCGGCCAGCGCTCCGCCGATGTCTCCACCTTGAGCAGTCGCGACGACGACTGGCCGAGCGGACGCCAGCGCCAACTGAGGAAAGCGGGAGACAACTTCACGCAGAAACTCGGGCGTTCGCAACTCGGAAAGCCAGAATTGCACCTGTTCCTGTGAAACCTCACCGTCGCGCGCGCTGGCATACGACGCATCGACCAAGCGGCGAATCATCGGCCAATCCTTGTCGCGCTGGGTCTTCTTGGCGTTCACGAGATCTTCGAGCGCGAGCAACTCGATAGTGACCGGTACGGAATTTTCCGCGTCGGGCAGCGTAATGCTGGTTCGCCGCCCCCAAAGGTCTGCGAAAGGCGCAACACCACGCATGCGGCTCATGATATCCACCCGCAACGGCGCACTCGCGGAGTCCGGGATGCTGAAGTGCACCACATGTCCGCGTCCCAGGTAGCGCGTTTCGAATGGAGGTACGGCGATCACTTTCGCGTCGAGCGCACGTAGTGCATCCGTGAGACGCGGCAATCCTTCGTCAGTCGCCAGAACTGCCAGGTCGAGATCGCGGCTATACTCGGCCGCGCCGTACAACACGCAGGCCTGCCCCCCCATCAACAGGGCGGGGACGTCGAATTGCTGGATCGTAGAAAGGACTCGAAGGATCTGGATCGGGATCACTCGTGCCTCCGAGCGCGTGGAACCAGGCCGCTAGCCGAATGGTTTCTGTCCAACGCTCCTGCGGAGTGAGGCGCATCCAATTCGCTGTCTCCTCGCCGTAGAGATCGTCAAGGGAAACCGTTGGTGTACTGGTCAAGACAGGAGTAATCGTCAAGTGAAAGTACTCGCCAGGCAGAGATTCAATCGCGAGATGCAGACGCTTCATCATAAGGTACGCAGTGCGGGGCATGGCGTCATCAGCCGCCTTCGCGCGCCGACCGCTCCCCCACACGCCGCTCGGCCTCTACATTGGCGGACATGACTCAGCCGACTGACGACTCGCCCGATGCTGGCCGATTTCGCCGAACACTCGTGCGCGTGATGAGCGTGCAGGTCGTCACGCTCGTGCTCCTCTGGCTCCTTCAGCATCGGTTCTCTCGCTGATGCGCGCCATGCATCCGCTCAATTGGCTGGTCGTCATCGGCTGGCTGGCCTACGTCGCAATCGACGGCCTGCGTCGCGCGCGTGGCACAAAACACATCGAGGGATATTTCCTCGCGAATCGCAACCTGCCGTGGTGGGCAGTCGGCCTGTCGGTGATGGCAACGCAGCTCTCGGCCGTCACGATGATCGGGACGACGGGGCAGGGTGCTGTGGACGGAATGCGCTTTGTGCAGTTCTACTTTGGGCTGCCGCTCGCGATGGTCATCCTTGGCGTCACCATCGTTCCGTTCCTGCATGGCGCGAAGGTTTTTACGGCGTATGAGTTTCTCGAACGACGCTTCGATGCAAAGACGCGATCGCTCACGGCGTTTCTGTTCCTGCTCTCACGCGGGATGTCGTGCGGGACGATTCTCGCCGCGCCGGCCGTCGTCTTCTCCGCGATCTTCGGGTGGCCGCTTGGTTGGTGCGTGCTGATCATGGGTGTGCCGACGGTGCTCTATACAATGATTGGCGGCGTGCAGGCCGTCACGTGGGCAGACGTCAAGCAGATGGTGCTCATCGTCGTCGCCATCACCGCGATGGTCACCGTGCTCCTCGTACGAATTCCCGTTTCGCCGAGTGACGCGCTGCACCTCGCGGGTGCGACGGGACGGCTTCGCGTGTTCGACTTTACGTTCAGCCTGAAGAACACGTATACGTTCTGGTCGGGTCTCATTGGCGGAACGTTCCTCATGCTGTCGTACTTCGGCACCGATCAAAGCCAGGTGCAACGGTATTTGACGGCGCGCTCGGTGGACGAGGCGCGCAGCTCGCTCCTGATCAGTGCCTATTGGAAGATTCCGCTCCAGGCGATGGTCCTGCTCATCGGCGTGTTGGTGTTCGTGTTCTATCAATTCGAAAAGCCGCCGATGCTCTACAATCCGGTGCAGGAGGCCAAGGTGCGTGAGGCGCAGCCTGCCGCGCTTGCCACCCTGCAATCGCGATACGACACCGTCGTCGCCGCGAGACTCGAGGCCGCGCGCGCTGTATCAGCGGCGCGTAAAGCCGGTGACGACGCGGCAACGGCTGCGACGGAAGATTTCCGTAATCGTGACTCCGTGGCGACCGCAGTGCGAGGCGAGGCGTTGGCGCTCGTCGAGAAGACAACGGGTCAGACGTCGAAGGACGTGAACTACATCATTCCGCGATTCGTCGTCGAGCAATTGCCAATCGGGCTTGCCGGGTTGTTCATCGCCGGCGTGATGGCCGCGGCCATGTCGGCCATTGCCGCGGAGCTCAACTCACTGGCGACGGCAACGGTGATCGACTTTTATCGCCGGTGGTTTCGCAAGGAAGCGAGCGACGCGCATTTTCTCGCCGTGTCCAAGGGCGCGACAGCGTTCTGGGGATTGTTCGCGATGGTCGTGGCGTCATATGCAGCCACGCTTGGATCGCTCATCGAGGTGGTCAATCGCTTCGGGTCGTTCTTTTACGGCTCCATACTTGGCGTCTTCATTCTTGCGATGATTCCCGCTGCGCGCGCGAGAGGCGCGTTCATCGGGTTGATCGCAGGCATGGCGGCAGTGGGGGCGGTAAACTTCGGCGCGCCACAGGTGGCCTTTCTGTGGCACAATGTGGTCGGCGCGGTGGTGGTTGTCGTCGTCGGGATGTTGGTGGGGATGGTGGGAGGCAGCCAACCCGCGCCCGCGCCCGCGCCCGCCAATCGGCAGCGGTAGATTGTGTCATGGCGTCCAGCGTACTTCCAGGAGATGACTTCGTCGCAGTCGGTATGCGAGATCTCGAGCTCGGAATCGAGAGCGAGATGGCTCTCCTGGTCTCGATTGGTGCGCCTCGGCTGTCGCGGCTGGGGTTGAAGCTCGTCGCTCCATTGGCTGATCCGGAGCACCGGCTGTACGCGCGACTCGCCGAAGTGGACCGCAAATCTGCGCACTCCAGGTACAACGCGCTCATTCGCCGGTTGGTCAGCTTCGAACGCGCTGCCGAATGCGTGCGCCCGTAGACCGACAGCGCATAACGCAATTGATGGAGCACCTCGGCCGGGCCGCGTCGACCAACCTTCGAGTGTATTTCGTCGGTGGAACGTCCGCTGTTGTCATCGGCTGGCGAACAGCGACGATCGATGTGGATCTGATGATGCAGCCGCACGACGATGAGCTATTGCGGGCGATTCCAGCACTCAAGGGGGCGCTGGATATCAACGTCGAGCTCGCGTCGCCAGCTGATTTTATTCCACTGCCGCCGGGATGGGAGGCGCGCAGCCCGCTCATTGAGCGACGGCACAATGTCGCGTTTCACCACTTCGACTTCTATTCGCAGGCGCTGGCGAAGGTCGAGCGCGGCCATCGTCAAGACGTTGGTGACGTTCAGGCCATGCTCGAACGAGGCTTGATAGATCCGCGCGAAGCCCTGCGACTCTACGATCAGATCGAGCCGGAATTGTTTCGTTTCCCTGCTATCGATCCGGCCACGTTTCGGCGCGCGGCTCAGGTATCATTCGGCGAGACGTAAGAACGCCGACGTGAATCCAAGCGTGGCTTAGCGCACTACCACCGTGTCACTCGCATCCGGATGAGTGTCCGTGCTATGAAACAGGATCACCGCGTCGCCACGCGCGACGCCCTTGAAGCGACGCGAGTCATGTGTGCATTCTCATCGGGGTGAATGTCCTTGCGTCGCTGAACCGTCGGAAACACACGTCCGTCACTCCGGCCTCTGCATGCCATGAAACCACGCGTCATCATCATCGGTGGAGGGTTTGGCGGTCTCTACGCCGCGCGCGTATTGAAACGCGATGACGTCGACCTGCTGCTGATCGACCGCACGAATCACCACCTCTTTCAGCCGCTGCTCTACCAGGTCGCTACAGCCACACTCGCGGCGACGGACATTACGGCGCCGATCCGATGGCTCCTCCGACGTCAGCGCAATGCAACCGTGCTGATGACCGAGGTCGAGCGCGTGGATACGGAGCGGCGCGTCGTGATCGCAGAAGGCGCACGCGAATTTCCCTACGACTACCTGATCGTCGCCTCGGGTGCTCAGCACGCATACTTCGGCCACCCCGAATGGGAGCCAATTGCGCCTGGGCTCAAGAGCATCGACGACGCGCTGGAATTGCG
>JBDTMO010000395.1:0-5607 GCA_039934235.1 bacterium
AGCACGCTGTCATTCCGCGGCTTGAGATTCATTCCTGGGAGGAAGCAGCGCGCTTTACTACCTGCGGCATCACACGCAGCAGGAAATCGCGAAACGCCTGCGAGTGTCGCGCCCGACGGTCTCGCGGCTCCTGCGTGAGGCACGCGAGCTCGGATACGTCCAGATCACCGTGGCGTCGCCGCGCGGACTGCATCTCGATCTCGAGACGCAGCTCGAGGATATCTTTGGCCTCGAGACCGTGCATGTCGTTGAGGGCGGCGCCAGCCAGAGCCCCGATTTGCTCAAGCGTCAACTCGGCGCCACGGCCGCGCACTATCTCGCGCGGACGGTGCGGGCAGGCGAGACGATCGGCATCGCATGGGGCACGACGTTGAGCGCGATGGTCGGTGCGATGGTGCCCATGCCGACGCCCGGCACGCGCGTTGTTCAGGTGCTGGGAGGCCTTGGCCCGCCCGACGCGCCGGAATACGGCGGTGAACTCGTACGCCGACTCGCACAGTTGCTCGATGCGCAAGCCGTGCTGCTTCCCGCACCTGGTGTGGTGGCCACAACGGCCGTTCGTGATGTATTGGGCAAGGATCCCCACGTGCGCGCCGCGCTCACCGAACTCGATTCGCTCGATACGGTGTTCGTTGGTCTTGGTTCGCTGGCATCGAACGCCGTGCTGAATGACGGCCACACGCTCTCGAAGCAAGCACTGCGAGACCTGCGAACGCGTCGAGCGGTCGGCGACATCGCACTGCGGTTCTTCGATGCACACGGAGAACCCGTCTGTACCTCGCTCGACGATCGCATCCTGGGTATCACCACCGAGCAACTGCGAGCGGTTGAACATGTCGTGGCCGTTGCCGGTGGCGCGGACAAGGCTCTCGCGATTGCCGCCGCGTTGGAAGCCAAGATTGTCGATGTGCTGATTACGGATCGCGTGACGGCGAACGCGTTGGTCGAGGGGGCAAAGTCTTAAGAGGTGGAGGGCGAGCGTAGGGAGTCGAAGGATCTGCACTGTTTGTCATCCTGAGCGAGCGGAGCGAGTCGAAGGATCTGCACCGTTTGTCATCCTGAGCGAGCGGAGCGAGTCGAAGGATCTGCACTTTGCTTTTCCCCTGCGATCTCTGCTCCTCTGCGTACTCTGCGGTTTACAACGACCGTGATCACTGCTTGCGCTCGGAGGCTGGTATTCCGCGCGACTGCCTTTCTTACATATCCACCAGACTGTAGTGAATCGCCGCAACTTCCTCCTCTCCGCGTCGCAGGGTCTTGCCGCCGGCACCATTGGCTCACGGCTGCTTGCACAGCACGCGACTACGGTCGTGGATCGAAGGGCTCGCCTAGCGCGGCATTCGCCCGTCGTCCGCTCGTTCGACTCCTTCTCGGCACTGAGCGTTGGCAACGGCGGCTTTGCCTTCACCTGCGACGCCACGGGACTACAGACCTTCCCCGAATCGTACAGCGAACTACCGCTCGCGACGCAAGCAGAGTGGGGATGGCATTCGTTTCCCAATCCCAACGGATATAAGCTCGACGACGCGCTGGCGCTCTACGATTCGCACGGACGAAAGGTCTCCTATGCGAGCGCGCAGAACACACCGGCTGGCGCATGGCTTCGGGAGAATCCGCACCGGCTCTCGCTTGCCCGTTTAGGGTTCGTGCTCAGGAAACGCGATGGCTCCGTAGCAAGGGCAGTTGACGTCACCGACGTTCAGCAGGCGCTCGATCTCTGGACAGGAACAATCGACAGTCGCTTTACGTTCGATGGCCGGAAGGTTCGCGTGTTCACATGCGCGCATCCCGCACGTGACCTCATTGCCGTGCGCGTGGAAAGCATGGAGCTCGACCCGTCGTGGCTCGCAATCCGTGTCGCCTTTCCGTTTGGCGGCGTCGTCCACACGGGCGATCCCGCCGACTGGACGCACGACGACAGGCATCACACCGAGTTGATCGAGCAGGATCGGTCATCGGCAACCTGGCAGCGCACACTCGACGCGAACGGCTACTGGGCGCGCGCCGCATGGACGTCCGGCGGACAACTCAACCGGATCGCGCCGCACGAGTTTCGAATCGAACCCGCTGCCGCCAGTTCGAACTTCGAATGCACGTTTGCCTTCTCCGCGGTACGAGATCGCGCGGCAATGCCTACCGCACGCGCGACGAGGTCAGCGTCGGCAGATCATTGGCAACGATTCTGGAGCGATGGCGGGACGCTCGATCTTTCCGGCAGTTCGGACTCGCGCGCGCACGAGCTCGAGCGGCGAATTGTCTTATCGGAGTATCTCACCGCAATTCAATGCGCGGGCACCATGCCGCCGCAGGAAACGGGCGAGACGTTCAACAGCTGGTTCGGCAAGGCACACCTCGAAATGCACTGGTGGCACGCGGCGCACTTCGCGCTCTGGAACAGGAGCGCGCTGCTGGAACGCAGCCTTCCGTGGTACCAGAAGATCCTTCCCGAAGCTTACGCGATTGCGCGGCGCCAATCGTACCTCGGGGCGCGCTGGCCGAAAATGGTAGGCCCCGACGGGCGCGACAGTCCATCGGGTGTTGGTGTGTTTCTCATCTGGCAGCAGCCGCATCCGATCTACCTGGCGGAGCTCGTGTATCGCGCGCGCCACGATCATCGCGTGCTCGAGCAGTATCGGGACATCGTGTTCGCGTCGGCGGAGTTCATGGCATCGTACGCGGTGTGGGATGAAGCAACGAAGCGGTATGTCCTCGGACCGCCGCTGATTCCAGCGCAGGAAAGTCACCCGCCGGCCACGACGTTCAATCCAACGTTCGAGCTCGCATACTGGGAATTCGGTCTCGAGACCGCGCAGCGGTGGCGGCAGCGACTCGGGCTGCGACGCGACCCCGCGTGGGATCGAATCATCAAGGGTCTCGCGCCGCTGCCAATGCGCGATGGTCTTTACGTGAACGCGGAATCGGCGCCGCAGACTTTCACCGATAAGCAGCAGCGTCGCGATCATCCCACGTTGTTAGGTGCGTACGGGTTCGTCGCCTCGCGTCGCGTCGACACGGCGGCCATGCGGCGCACGCTGCGACGCGTGCTGGACAGCTGGCAGTGGGATGATACGTGGGGTTGGGACTATCCTGTCGTCGCGATGACAGCGGCGCGCTTGGGTGAGACTGAGTTGGCCGTCGACGCCTTGTTGATGGATACGCCGAAGAATCGCTATCATCTGAATGGGCATAACTATGAGCGTCCCGGGCTCACCATCTACCTCCCCGGCAACGGCGCGCTCCTGAGTGCGACGGCGATGATGGCCGCGGGATGGGATGGCGGCTCCACTGCGCACGCACCTGGGTTCCCGCGCGCCGGATGGACGGTGCGAGCCGAAGGTTTGCGAGGCCTGCCTTAAACGGAGAGCGTTACCATGACGGACGAAATTGGTCGTCGCGAATTCCTCAAGCGTGGCACGGTCGCCGGCGTCATCGCGACGACAGGGTTACCCCTCGCCGATTCATTCGTGAGACCTAAGGCCGCCGCTGCAGCGGCGACCGTCACAGACGCGCCGCTCGACGTTGCAGGGCGCGCATTGGCGGAGCGACATCTCGACAGCAAGGCGTTCTGCCTTTCCGAGTACGACGCGATCACGCCCGCGCTCTCTTTTTCTGCGACGGACCCTTCCTCAGCGCGAGAGTGGCAAGGGCGCGCGCGCGCCAGGCTGATCGACCGGCTTGGCGGATTTCCTGCCACTCGTGCGCCACTGAATCCCGAGGTGCTCGAAGCGGTCGACTTCGGGACGTACACGCGTGAGAAGATTGTATTCGATACGCGGAGCAACCTGAGCGCGATTGGATATTTGCTCGTCCCCAAGGGTGGCACGCGGCCGTTGCCAGCCGTTGTCTGTTTCTCGGGCCACGGCCGGGGTTTGCAGGACATTCTCGGCTTGGCGGATGACGGCAGTGTTCGCGCTCAGCGCGGGGCACCTTACGCGAAGGAGTATGCGCTGCAGTGCGTCGAGCACGGATACGTCACGTTTGCGGTGGAGCAGCTCGCCCTTGGCACCCGGCGCGACGAAGCGGCGCGTAAGGCGGGAGTGACCGAGAATTCCTGTCGGCCGGCGGCGTGCGCTGCAGTATTGCTCGGGCAATCGATGGCGGCGTGGCGCGTGTGGGATGCGATGCGTGCGATCGACTACCTGGCCACTCGCCCCGAGGTGGATTCCAATCGCGTGGCGACGCTCGGCGCCTCGGGTGGTGGGACGACGTCGCTCTTGACGGGCGCCGTCGACGAGCGTGTGAAGGTCACTGTCGTGAGCGCGTACTTCAATACGTTCCGGGACAGCATCGTCAGCATTTCGCATTGTCCGGACAACTATGTGCCTGGGTTGCTGGCCGATATGGAGATGTATGATCTATCGGGCCTGGTGGCTCCTCGGCGGTTGTTTGTGGAGTCGGGTCGCAATGACACGATCTTTCCAATTGCGGGCAGTCAGCGCGCGGCGGAAAAGGCGCGCGCGATCTATGGAGCGTTCGGTGTTTCGGACCGAATCGGGTACCAGATCCATGAGGGCGGCCACGAATTCCATGGCGTTGGCGCCTTCGAATTTATGGGCCGATGGCTCTAAAATGGACGCGGGAGTGACGAAAGCGGACAAGGAAGGGGTCACTCTCTCCGAGCTTGACAGGCTTAAACGTTACAGCTACTCTGTCCGCCCAATGCTACTCGCCCCACGCGCCGCCCTCCAACGCTCCGCCGGCATCCCACTTCCTGCTCGATTGCACGGGACGCTTGCGCCAATCGGCATGGAGACATACGATGGGCGACGAAGAATTGTTGACATTCGATCGTTGTTGAACATCTGTCCGCGATTGACACTCCGTTCAATAATTCGTACCTCGTAGTTTCCAAAGAGCGCGACCACGGCTTCTCCCACCGATTTCGCGCGCGCGTCGCGGTTCGTCCCAAGCTGAACCTGACCGCCCGCGATCACTCCGCACCTCGCCCAGGCTCGACGACGTAGATGAATTTGCTCGCGCTTCAAGTCGCCCGTAATTGTTCCGCGGACGAACAAACATAAAGTTGGAATCCGGACCGGCGATGCACGCTGCCCGGCCGCTGTTGTTCGAAAAAGCTCCTCCGTCCCTCATCTGTCGTATTAGTCGGCCTCTCCTCGGAGCATCGCCCATCATGAAGCGTCGGTTCATCACCGCCAGTCTGCTCTCGGCCTGCGCGCTCCTCCTCTCCGTCTCCAGTGCGCACGCACAAGCCGGAACGGGGCGGATCACCGGAACCATTACCGGTGCCGAAAGCAACCTCCCGATCCAGGGTGTCCGCGTCACACTCAGCGGCGCGCAGCAAACGGTTACGACCAACCCACAGGGTCGATACACGATCTCGGGCGTCATCCCCGGCCTGCATCGCATCCGCACATCGGCCATCGGCTACGCACCCGTCATCATCGACAGCATTCCGGTGCGCGCCGGTGAGACCGCCAATGCGGACATCGTGCTCAAGCACCAGACGGTGCAACTCGAGCAGATCGTCGTAACCGGTTACGGTTCGCTTGCGAAACGCGACGTCACTGGCGCGATCGGCCAAGTTGCCGCATCCGAGATCAAGCAGGAGCCCGTCACCAACGCGATCGACGCGATCAAGGGCCGCAT
>JBDTMO010000396.1:0-5603 GCA_039934235.1 bacterium
GCCCACCCACCGGATTCACCGACATATTCTCGACGATCCGCCAGAAGTTGAGCGTGGCGTTTCCCTTTCTCCAGCGCGCGTCCGCGCTCACGTCTCCGTTGATGACGACGTCATCAGGGGAAAGGCCGAGGCCCGAGAGCTGCGTGTAGAAGCCGACTTTTGCGTTAACGGCGTAGGTGCCCGGCTTGAACAGGAGCGCGAACCGCGCGTCGCCGAACTGGCTCGTCTCCTGGGTCTTGAACACGGCGTCGAGCTTTGCCTGAATTGTGTCGGCTGGTGTGGTTGGGTCGAAGATCGTGACGTTGGGTCCGAAGTCTGGATCGGTTGCTGTCGGCGCGAGTCGCAGCGCTGGTGGCACCACAACCAGGACGGCGAGGGCGGTGGTCGCGCCTATTATCTCGCGACGCACACTACGCCTTGTCATCCTGAGCGAGCGCAGCGAGTCGAAGGATCTGCACCCCACTACTTGATCCAGGTGCCGAGTCGCTGCCATCGAATGGCCGTCACAGCGCGGACATACTCAACGCCTTCTTCCGTATCAAATGAGTAGTACACAAATGTTGGGCTGCCCCGCACATTGCCGCGCGGTACAGGACCATAGAACCGACTGTCGACAGAATTGTCGCGATTGTCGCCCATCATGAAGTACGTGCCGGCGGGAATGATCAACGGACCCCACTCGTGCAGCGACGGCTCACGAACATGAGCACCGAGTGCGGCCGATGACGTTTCGACGCGGTGTTGCCATTCGAAGATCTGTTGTGGCTGGTCCGCGAACTTATTCGAGGCGGCGTCGGCAACGTTCGCTGGCTCAGCCCGACCATTCACGATGAGCTGCCCGCCGCGCATCGCAAGAGTGTCTCCCCCAACGCCAACGATCCGCTTTACGAGCGTCGGCGTGATGTCGCCTGGCGTCATGCGAATCGACGGATCCTGCGGTGGCGACTCGAACACAACGACATCGCCGCGCGTCGGCTCCGCGTAGCCGGGTAGACGCACGTTCGTGAACGGAATGTGCGGGCCAAAGCGCAGCTTATTCACCATAAGCCAGTCGCCGACGAGGAGCGTCGGTTCCATGCTGCCGCTCGGAATGTGGTACGCCTCGGCAAGCGCGATTCGCGTGACGGCAACCATCGCGATCACGGGGCGGAAGCCGACTACCCATGCGCGACTGTGCTGTAGCGCGAGTGAAAGCATCCTGGGCTTGGCGGCCGAAAGCGCATTGCGCTGGCGAGAACGACGTTTGCTCATTCGGGGCTCCAATTCATGTGGTACATGCTCGCCTATGCCAAAGATCAGTTGCGCGAGCGCACGCGCAAGGAGAACAGACCCCGCGCAACATCGCTAGAATGGTGCGGCATAGGTGGTTAACCAAGATCTGCTCTGTGAACCTTCGCGAGAACGCCCATAATCCGCACCAGTCCCTGCCCGGCGCACCGTCTCGCTTTCATCGTTCGCGGTAATGCGCCCCTGACTCTAATCATGCTGCCGGCGCTTGCCGCCTGCGCACCGGCCAGACCGCCTGCCCCGCCCGACCCGAGTGACTCTACCTGGCACGCACTGCATTGGTGTGCTCAAGTGGGTTGGCGAGCGAGTCCCGTCCGCCCCAGTGCCTTCTCAGCGGCATTCCGAACAGTCGCCACTGGAAGCGCCGAACTGCAGTTGCGGCACCAAGCAACGCCCGAATTCGGATATCGGACGGAACCTCCCTCGAGTGGCTGATCGGGCAGAAAATCCAATTGAAAGTTGTTGACCGTCTTACACCGCGTGCACACGATTTCGAGTCTGACAGAAGCGCCAGCCGTCGCCAATGCCTCAATTTTAGCCGCTTCCTCTACGGTCATCGGCGGTAACCCAGGAGGTCTCTTGGAGCTGCCAACTGGTGTTTCGATCGAGAGCTGTTGTTTCCCATCTTCGGTAAATGAGACATTGAGAAGGTTTCCCGTGTTGCTCTGCAGCGTGCACACAGTCCCCGGCGCGCGCCAATTCGCTCTGCTGGAGGCGAACGTAATGGCGTCGCTACCATTGAATCGATAGATCAACTGAAAGATCTGCGTTCCACAGAAATCGCGCTCATAATCTACTGGTACGTGTGCAGGATCGACCTGCTGCAAGAGTTCATGGCACACGGATGAGGTGAGCACCCCAAGCGCGCGGAGGACGTATGTAGCGAAGTCCGTCTCCGACAAGCCGAAGAAATGGACGTTGTCGAGCATCCGGGGTACCGTCGTACTCAAGTGCGCACCCGACGTATTGCCGTAGTCCGCGACAATGTTTGCCCATGTCGCGCGAGTTTCTGTTGGTCCCTGACGAGACAGGAAGACGAGAGTGGTGCGAAGACCCTCTGGCACCGTCACCTCGATACCCGCGTCTGCCGTTGGCAAACCGCCGAGAGCTAGCGCGACGTCGTTCGCTTCTAAGGCAGGCGCAGAGAGTCGACGAGTCGGAACCGGCAGTTTGAAGCGTCGAGTGAGGCCGGCGATCGCATCGTCCCCCTGACCACTCGCTAAAAGCACCCGCAGTAGTGTCGCGACGTCGTCGCGCACATGATAGTCGCCCCGATCCAGAGACTGCAGGTGGGTATCAAGTCGCCGAACCACTGACTTGAACGACGCCAGGAATTCGGCATCTGAAATGTTCCGCTTTCGATTCATCGAGAACTCCGGCGCGGAGTCGATCGAGCGAACATTTCGTCTGTGAACACC
The DNA here is from genome assembly GCA_039934235.1 of bacterium. Taxonomy (GTDB): domain Bacteria; phylum Gemmatimonadota; class Gemmatimonadetes; order Gemmatimonadales; family Gemmatimonadaceae; genus AG11. The sequence continues at coordinate 2,706 of JBDTMO010000396.1, forward strand.
GGCGCGGTGTCCGGATCCTCGGCGATCTGCCGCGCGATGTCTTCATCCGTAGTCGCATCGATGCGGGCGAGGTTGACCGTCCCGCCGAATCCGTGTGAAGCCCCGGCGAGTTCACAGCAAAAACCCGAATCGTCGTCGAACCGCGCGATTCGCGTCAAGGCGAGTTGCCGTTCGGAGGAGTAGTTCGAAGAATCACGTCGATGAGAGAGTCTCTGCGGCTGTATTACCGCCCAACTTCAGCTGCGAGTCACAAAAAGAGCGGCGGCGGAGCCGCCGCTATCCGCATACGGCTCGGCGGCGCAACGATCGTTTAGGCGGGCGTTGTTGGTGCCAGTTGTTGTATCGGGAAGTCGTAGCGATTGTCGCTCGCGCGACCCGGAAGAATGTCGGAACATGTCGAGACACTAGCTACGTCGATGGATATACCTGGACCTGCTGAGCCGGGGAACCGCCATCCCATCGTGGTAACCGTGTTCATCACGGCGCACGCCAACTTTGCGGTGTGCTGCTGTACTCGCAGGAGGAACTGCCGATCGATGGCGGTGTCGAAAATCAATTTCTGCCGATTGACGAAGAGTGGCAAGCTCGCTCCGTTCGCATCCGGCGACTGCCACGATCCATGGCACAAGACATTCCGGATATCTGATGCTTTGCGCAGCTCGGCCAGGAGATCGTCGGCGTTAGCTATGTTTTCTTCTGTATGCTCGTGCACGGCCTTCCCATAGGCTTCTATCAGATTGCCCAGAGGATCCGTTAGAGCTCGTTCGAGCTTCGGGAGCCACTCGTCATAGGCCTGCTGAAGCTCCGCATTGTTACCGTACCGGCGAGTAGCGGTGAATGCAAAGATCGCTTTGCCCAGAATCTCCTCGAGGAATCCAAACGTTCCTACCGCGCGGCCAAGCGCCTCCCAGAATGCGGGATCGTGGCGGTGCGTCGGAAACCATTCCGGCAAACCATCCACGTCGATGACATGAGGTGTTGGGTTGGTCATAGTTAAGAAGGCTGTTGTCCGCCGAACTCTCTATTGTGACGCGCTGCGAGGAGGGGGCAGAACCGGAACTACTGTTCGAGTACTGCCATGTTGCGGCGGTGTGGCTTCAATATGATCCGAGCCGGCACTCACGTAATCACGAAATACTGAGTGCAGGCGCTCTAACGCAAGTTCACTTCGCTTATAGTCTGGGGTCCAGCTGCCATTAACAACGGGATGCTTCCGGTTGACGATCCATGTATTCAGTTCCTTGAAGAACGCATTCATGGCCTCGACCACATGATCCGGAAAGTAAAGCTCGTGCAGATATGCAATATTCTGCGCCTCCCTGAGCTTTCTCTCAGCCTCTTGAAGTCGCAGCATCCCCAGGTATGGCCGCAACTGAGCGAGCTTACTCTCGCGATCAGCCGGCCAGTTGGTCAAGGCTTCGTCCTGCTTGCCCTTCGGTACACCTAGGTCCGTCAAGTGCAGGATCATGTCGTCGCGATTGAACTCTTCGAAGGTCAGCTCGCTCTGCACACCGTAAAGGCCGGTGACGAACCCATGAGCGATTCGCGCCCCCTCCCACACCTTGGCTGCAGCCTCATGTTTGCGGACGGCGAAGAGATTGAAGTCGGCCAAGCGCCGCTGGAAGTCGAACTTGGCTGTCTCCGTGAGTATTCCCAGTGACTGCTTGTGCTCCTCAAGCTTGGAGGCGAACCGCGCGTCAACGCCACCATTGATGCGCCGTTCCGTGTAGATCTTTGCCGCCCAGAAGGACGCAAAGAGAACGTATGTCAACGGATCTTTGAGGAGTTGGTTGATCAGATCCATAGTCCTTGGGATGTCGGGGCGGGTCATAACGGCAAAGGTAAGCTGCGCCGAACCACAACCGCCCGCCAGCGAGCGAAGCGACCAGACGCGTTCGGAGAATCGGCGTCAGCTTCAGCGTTCGGTTAGACCGCATCCGGCGGGCGATGCTGCCCGATATGATGAATTGCACCAACGGTCGGTGTGCCTAGTGGAGCGCCATCCAAAAGCTCCCGATAACCGAAATCATAAGTGGCCGGCGGAAAGAGCGAGTGCACATTAAGCGTGGAGCCACTTCCTAGCCACTCCAAGGCGTCTCCGATCTCGACCCTGAGAGTTCCAACGACGAAATCACCGTGGTCAAGGTTGGAATGATCAAGCCTCTTGCATCGGCGAAACAGGAGCCCATGCTGAGCGTGAGGCCGGACAAATGTGGACGAAACTGCCACGCGTAAGTCTACGACCTCGGTGTCCCCGCCCTTGTAGAGGCTCGGCGCGGCAGGATCAGCGGTGTCCATGCCGACATGTACGAGGAGTATATAGGCATATTGTTTTCGTTCGAGCCGTACAGCCGTCCGCGTCGCTCGAAATGCAAGTATTCTTTTAGGCGTCCGGTGACGAGAACTTCGTGGCACGCGAACCAGAGGGCGATCCAGGCGTTATCGACCGCGTCCAACCAACGTTCTAATGCCATAGTGCTGGAGCAGCGGCTCGCGCGCGTAGGCCTTGACTCCGCGGAGCACCCGATTCTCCGAGCTGATTGTCTGTAGATATTTCTTGAGCTGGCTCTCTCGACTATCCTTGCCACGCTGAGTCGTTATTCCCCTATAGAGACTTGGGTTCAGAGTGGGATAGAGCTTCGCCTGACCGCGGAACAGCACGCTGGAACGGACATGCTGGGTCGAAGTGTGTTTGAGATATCCAGCCGCTTGTACAAAGACATGAGGATTCGATACGTGATACACCGGAAGCCCAGAGATTTCGTCTACCAGATACCGCCCATGAGCAGAAACCAATTTCTTCAAGCGCGATGGACGCATTAATGAGATGGTTGTGGAGGTCTCCCCCGGTGTCAGGATAGTTGTCGTACGACCGCAGTAGCTTAACGCGGTCAAACG
>JBDTMO010000397.1:0-5575 GCA_039934235.1 bacterium
GACGCGATTCGTCATGCTGGATTGCTGCTCGCCGAACTCGATCGCGTCGATGCGGAGGAATTGCCGGGTTCCACGCATCCGCTGCTTGGGCGCGCGTCGTTGCATGCGTCGTTCATTGAGGGAGGCATCGGGATGTCGACATATCCGGACCGGTGTGTACTCAAGATCGAGCGGCGCACGATTCCTGGCGAAACCGTTGACGACGTGATCGCCGAAGTTGAGCGAGCATGCGATGCCGTGCGCTCGCGTCGGCCGAGTTTTGTGGCTGCGGTACGGCTGCTGCTGGCGCAGCAGCCAAGCGACGTTGCGGTTGATACGCCGCTGGTACGCGACCTCGCGCATGCGGTGGAGGAAAAAGGCGAGTCGGTGCGGATTAAAGGAATGTCCGCGTGGACCGATGCGGCGCTCCTCAACGAAGCAGGCATTCCCACTGTCTGCTTTGGCCCTGGCGACATCGCGCTCGCGCATGCGGCCGAAGAGTACATTCCGCTCGATGAGATCGACCGGGCAACTGATGTGCTGACGTCGTTCGCGCAGCGTTGGGGGTTCTAATTGTTGCCTCCGCGCGAGATCGCTTGGAACCGATAACGACAATTGCAACGATCACGGATTTCGCGGAAATGCGCGGATACCGCTTTGTTCTGGTCTATCCGCGCCGTTTCCGCGTAATCCGTGATAAAGCAGTTGTAGTTTCTGAAAATAGATTGCGACATTTGCGATAGCTGCCAGCTCGAAACCAGAATTTCGTGTGAGATGCCCCGTCGTAGCAGGTTGACCCAGTTGAATTCAGCGCAATACGACGCCCTCGAACGAGCGATCACCGACGGGCGGCGCTTGTCCGTGTGGCGCAACGGTACCGAATTCGTGATCATCGTCGACAAGTTGCGCGTGACAGGTGGCCGAGAGGCGCTCGAAGCGCATCACCCAACCACCGGCGACAAACTCACGCTCTACATCGATGAGCTCGAAGCCATCGAGGTCGTGCGATGACGGCCGAGCAGTCGAGCGAACTGCCACTCGTCGCCATTTACGCCGACGAATCATGCCTCGGCAACGGACGCGAAGGCGACAATCCCGGTGGAGCAGCTGGGGTGATCGAACACCTGAATGCGGCAACCGAGCGGCTCACACGATGGGATTACTGGATCTCCGAACCGGCGACGACCAACAATCGCATGGCCCTCCGCAGTGCGATTGAGGCGTTTCGCGTCATCGGCCGGAAAGGTGGGCTCTTTCGCGTCCTGTTCACGAGCGACTCCCAATATCTCGTGAAGGGAATGACCGAGTGGGTGCACGGGTGGGCGGCGCGCGGTTGGCGGCGAAGCGGCGGCGAAATCGAGAACCTCGCGCTGTGGAAGGAGCTCGTCGACGTGGCGACGCCGCATCGCGTACAATGGCAGTGGGTACGCGGTCACGCCGGCCATCCACAGAATGAGTACGCCAACGATCTCGCGGTCGACGCGGCGAAATCTCAATCGAGCTCCGACGGCGCGCGCACTTCGGAGTTCGACTCATGGCTCGAGGTGCAGCGGACGAAGAAGCGAGTCAAGGTAGATCCCGCGCCGTTTCCGATTGGAAAGCCATTTGCCCCGGCGCGGGCGTTGCCTCGTACCGCGTCTCGCGCGTGACGCAGGTTTTACAGAAAGCGAGAATAGCAGCAGCACACCGTCGTAGCACTTCTGGAGGACACCATGGACGACGTCGAACGGATGTATCGCCATCTCGTGCGCACCATTCGCGCGAGCTTTCCACAGTACTTGTCGCAGCCGTTCGAAGTCGGTGAGCTCTACCAGACGATTCTCCCGTACCGGCTGCACCGGCGCGAGCTGGGGCTCGAAACCAATCAGGATTACGAACTCGCGCTCATGGAATTGCTGAGCGGCGCGCACAGTTACCTGATTGTCGACGGCAAGATGCGGGATGACTTGAGCGCCGAGCGGACTTCTGTCAGCCCGAACACGGCAAGGATCCGCGACTTTGCCTCGACGCACGTCGCCCTGGCGCCGGAATCACTCAACGCGTTGGAAGCATCACGTGCGAGCGGTGGTGGGGCCACGATCTCCCGCAGTGCGATTACGGCGGCCAGTCGCGCACCTGCGGCGCAGCGACCGCCCACGCCGGCCGTCCCGGAGCCGAACAGCGCCGCAACCAGTGGGTCGACGCGGCGCGTGCCTCGTCCGTTCGCGGTTGCCGATGGCGGCGAAAGCTGCTTCTACTGCAAGGGCGACTTGCCTGTTGGGCGCAAGATCAGCTTCTGCCCACACTGCGGTCAGGATCTGACATTGGTACACTGTCCAGCGTGCGGCAGCGAGCTGGAGCGCGGGTGGAAGTTTTGCGTGATCTGCGGGAGAGGCGCGACTGACGTGTAAGGGCACCGCGCTTGCCATAGGAAAGCTCGCACCCTTGCCCACGCACGCCATGCAATTCAATTCCCTGCTCCCAACTGTCGCGCGATCGCTCGCGCCGCTGTGTCTTGCCTTCGTATCTGCCTGCGCCGGCGCGACGCCAAGCAGCGAGCCCGCACCGGTCTCCGCAAGAACGCCAGGCGCAACGCAAGCGCCTATGCCGTCTCCACTCGTGCAGAGCACCTGGCCCGCGCGAACGCGCGAGCACCTCGACGTGTGGCTCCACAGTTACGCGCTGATCTCGCAGGACACGACGCTCGTACCGTATTTCCGTCGCGGATATCACGACCGGATTACCGCCGTGCGCCGGCAGCGCGGCGTGACGACGTTGCTGGAAACGAATCGCGACAGGTTGCTCGCCCGCATTGCGATTCAACCGTCGCTCGCAACGAATGGCCAATTCCTTCCGCTCTACTTCGCCTCGTGGGAGCAGATGCGGCAGGTGATCGAGCAGTTCGTGCGCAACAATGGCAATCCCTCCACCAATGATCCGACGACGGCGAGCTACTTCGCGGTGCTCGGTGCGGCGTTCCAGTCGGCGCCGGATCGCGAGTGGCTCCGGCTGTTCACCGAATCCGTGGACGACGAAAGCCGCAAGTTCTATCACGATTACTGGACCGCAGAGTATCGCTCGCATACCGCGGTGCGGTCGCATGTTGATTCGCTGTGGCAACTGCAGTGGCGCCCCGCACTCCAACGATTCCTCAACAACACGCAACAGCAGAATGGCGAGCTGTATCTCTCCATGCCGCTTGGCGGTGAGGGACGAACCGTGCAGTTCGGCAAGGCCAACAACGCGGTGGCCGGCCCGATGCCGGAGACGGCCGCAGAATCCGAGAGCGTGTTATACGTAATGGCGCACGAGATTACCGGCTCAATCGCGAGCGCGGCAATCAAGGACAATACGACCCCAGCAGATCAACGAGCTGGCCTGACGTCGCGATACGAGCAGGCGGCAGCAGTTCGCGCGGGAGCCCTGCTACTGGAGCGCACTCTTCCGGCAGCGTTGCCTGGCTACATGCGATACTACTTGCAGGCAGCGGGACGCACGTCGCCGACAGATCCGAAGGCGGCTTTCGCGGCGGCCTTCGCCATCCCCGACGCGATTAGAGACGCCATGACTCGGCAGCTGGATGTCATCCTCGGCGGGATTTAAGCCAGTGGTCCTGAGCGAAGCTCAGGACAAGAACCCGCCGAGCCGGGCGAGATCGACGTTGCCGCCGCTCAGCATGGCGACAACGTGCTCCGTCCCCTTTACTGGAATTTTTCCAGTGATGAGCGCCGCAGTTGCCGCCGCGCCGGCGCCTTCCGCGAGCAGCTTGCATCGCGATAAGAGCAGCCGCATTGCTTCGATTATCTCGTCGTCGCTCACCAGCACGACGTCGTCGACGTAGCGCTGAACCGCCGCGAAATTCCGTTCACCGGCCATTGGTGCCGCGAGCCCATCGGCGATCGAGGCCGGCGCCTCCATACGCAGCGCGCGCCCCGCGTCGAGGCTCTGCCGCATGACCGCAGCGCCCGTCGGTTCGACGCCAATCACGCGGATGGCCGGATTGCTCTCCTTCAGTCCAATCGCCATTCCGGAGATCAACCCGCCGCCACCAACAGGAATGACGACCAAATCGGGCACGTCGGTCTGATCGAGAATTTCGAGTGAGACGGTTCCGGTACCCGCGATGGTCCCGTCATGATCGAAGGGATGGATGAACGTGAATCCCTCAGTTTCCGCGAGATCGCGTGCCCTTTGAAACGCATCCATACTGTTGCCGTGGAGGATGACCGTGGCGCCGTAGCCTTTGCTCGCGTCCACCTTCGTGCGCGACGCATGCTCCGGCATCACGACCGTGCAGTGCACACCCGCTGCCTGCGCGCCCCACGCGAGCGCCTGCGCGTGATTTCCCGCGGACACAGTCACGACACCGCGCGCGCGTGCGTCGTCTTCCAGTTGAGTCAAACGATTGAGCACTCCACGGACCTTGAAGGAACCGGTCTTCTGGAAGCTCTCGCATTTGAGCTCGAATCGGGCAACTCCTGCGCGGGTCGCGAGGGTGGATGAGCTGAAAATCGGCGTGCGATGCAAGCGCCCGGCGATGCGGGTTTGCGCGTCTCTGATGTCGGTAAGGGTGACCATGCGGCACATGGTATCGACGTTAGCCGCACATAGCAATTTTACCGCGGAGTCCGTTCGGCTATCTTTCCTGTCATGCCGGACGCTCCTCGCCCACCCGTTCCTTCCCCTTCGATCGACCGCGCGTCTGTCGACCGAATACTCGCGCGCGCCCTCGAGCTGCAGTCGAGCGGTTCTGTAGACCCCGATGGCCGCCTTACTGAAGCGCAGCTCGAGGCGCTCGCGAAGGAAGTCGGTCTCGATCCGGTCAACCTTCGCCAGGCCATGGCAGAAGAGCGCACGCGCGTCGAAGCTCCGGCGTCTGAACACGGTATGCTCGCGAGCTTGTACGGAAGCTCGGGCGTCAGCGCACAACGCACCGTGCGCGGGACGCCCGCGCAGGTGTTGCAGGCGCTCGACGACTGGATGCAGCGTGAGGAGTCGCTCATTCCGCAGCGCTACTTTCCCGACCGCGTTATCTGGGAAGCGCGTCACGATTTCATGGAAAAGTTGCGTCGCTCATTGAGCGGACACGGGCACGCCCTCGTGCGCGCGACGAACGTTGGCGCGACGGCCATCGCAGTCGACAACGACAAGGTGCTCGTGCGGCTCGACGCACACCTCGGCGGCTATCGCGCGCTGATGGCAAAGCAGAATGTTGCGGCGGCTGGCGCGGGTGTCGTAGCAGGCGGCGTGCTGGCGGCGCTGAGCTTTCCGGTGCTGGTAGCGGTGGCGCCGGTGGCACTCCTCGCTTCAATCAGTTTTGCAACGGCGCGCGCGTCGCATCACCAGTCGGTGACTCGTACGCAACTCGCGCTCGAGCAGGTGCTCGACCGCCTCGAGCGCGGCGAGGCCGGCCGGCCGCCTGCGCTTCTCAGCATGCTCGCCGCCGCGGTGGGCGGTCGCCCGCGTTGACGAGTCCGCGGCGCCGCACCATCTGAGGAGCTGCAGGCTGCAGGCTGCCACCTGAGCTTCTGATCGCCGTCAGCCTGAAGGTGCAGATCCTTCGACTCGCGTTGCTCGCTCAGGATGACATGGACTCGCGTTGCTCGCTCAGGATGAC
>JBDTMO010000398.1:0-5558 GCA_039934235.1 bacterium
AGGTCGCAAAGTTCCGCGCGTCGCGCCGCATCTACGCGCACCTGATGCGAGAACGCTTTGGTGCGAGCGACGCGAGTTGTCGCCTGCGTTTTCACACGCAAACCGGCGGCGTGACGCTCCAGGCGCAACAGCCGCTCAACAACGTCGTGCGCGTCACCATTCAGGCGTTGTCGGCGGTACTCGGCGGCACGCAGTCGCTGCACACGAACGGCTACGACGAGGCACTCTCGTTGCCCACGGCAGAAGCGGCGACGCTCGCATTGCGCACCCAGCAGGTCATTGGATATGAGAGCGGGGCGGCGATGACGGCGGATCCACTCGCCGGCAGCTATTACGTCGAGGAACTCACGAGCACACTCGAACGCGAAGCGCTCGCGCTGCTGGCTCGCGTGGACGAACTTGGCGGCGCGGCCCGCGCCATCGAGGCAGGATTCTTTCAGGACGAGATCGCTCGCTCCGCATACGAGTTCCAACTTCGCGTCGAACGTGGCGAGACGATCATCGTCGGCGTGAACAAGTTTGCGGATGGCGCCGAGTCGCCGGTCATTCCGTCGCCCGACTATTCAGCGTTGGAGCGCGAGCAGGTTGCGCGTCTGCAAGCGGTGCGCGCGGCGCGCGACGCGAATGCGGTGCAGGTCGCGCTCGCCGCGCTCGCGAACGAAGCAGCCGCATACGCGCACGAGGGTGCGGTGCCGCGCGCACAGCTTATGCCCCTGGTCATCGAGGCCGTGCGTCAGCGCGCAAGCGTCGGCGAAATCAGCGACGTCTTGAGCGGAGCGTGGGGTGCATATCGTCCAGGTGCGTAAGACGATTGGCGGATCGGCCGTCTTTCATCGTGTTATGCTTGCGTCCGCGCTGCTCGCGGCATCCTCGCGACCGTTAGCGGCGCAGGAGATCAACCCTGGCGCGCGGGTGCGAATCACGACGTCCGGCACTCGTGAGCCAAGCGTGGGAAACGTTGTCTCAGCAACCGAACAAGGCCTCGTCGCCCGCTTGGCCAGCGGCGACACCATCCGCGTGCCGGCTTCGAATCTTGCAGGCCTCGAGATCAGCGACGGACAGTCGCGCCACATCTGGCTCGGCGCCGGACTCGGTTTCATTGGCGGCGCCGCAGTGGGTGCACTTATCGGCGCCGCGACACCTCCAGACGCGAATTGCAACTTCATGTGCGACGACAAGGTGCTCGGCGAGGCGATCGGCGCAGGCCTGCTCGGCATCGCCGGCACGGTGGTCGGCGGAATTATCGGTGCGACGCACACCACTGAGAATTGGCGCGCCATCCAACTTCCCGGCCGGAAAGCCGGCACCGAAGTGACCATTCGGCCCGACTTTGCCAGGCAGAGACTAACGGCGTCGATCGCATTTTGATACGAGCCGGAACCGTACAGCCGACCTTGTTCCGCCCCCGCGCCACGGCTAAGTTACTTGGCTGGGAAGGAATCGCCTAAGTCTCATATCTATGCCAACTTACGAGTTCCGTTGCCCCGACGGGCACGAGTTCGAGAAGTTCTACCGCAGTATCAGCGGCGCCGAGTCGCAAGCCAGTTGTCCGGTTTGTGGAAAGCCGGCGGAGCGCATGCTGTCGGCTGCCGGGTTCGCCTTCAAGGGGTCTGGCTTTTACCTGACCGACTACGGCAAGAACGCGCACCGCGGCGAGGCACCGCCAACTGCGAAGGCGGAAGCGTCGTCGCCGGGCGAATCGTCGTCCGAATCGACCAAGGCGGATAGTACGAAGACTGACGCGACGGCTGCGACCAAGACCGACAGCTCCAAAAACGATAGCGCGAAGGCAAGCGAATCGTCGAGCTCGAGCACGGAGTCGAAAAAGACAGAGTCGAAAAAGCCTGAGCCTAAACCCGAGTCGAAGCCGGCGCCCACAGCGCCCAAATCCAGCGGGAGCGAGTGAGCGCGGGTGCGGATGCCTTGCGACGCGAGATTACTCGCGCCGCTATTTCGCTGGGTGCGCCGGATGATGTCGCGCCGCTCCTTGAACGTCCGCGCGATCCAGCGTTCGGCGATTGGGCCACCAATGTTGCCATGGTGCTTGCCAGGCAACTCGGCCAAAAGCCGCGCGACCTTGCGCAAAAGCTGATCGACGCCATCGATCGTGCTGCGGCAGGACTCGCGTCGGCGGAAATCGCTGGGCCTGGCTTCATCAATTTCCGTCTCGATGCGAGCACCGTCGCCAACGGCATCACCGCCTTGATTGCGGCTGGCGCGAGCTATGGCCGCTCCATCGCTGGTGGTGGGAAGCCGGTTGTCGTGGAGTTCGTGAGCGCCAACCCCACTGGTCCCTTGCACGTGGGACACGGTCGTCAGGCGGCACTCGGCGACGCGATTTCGTCGCTCCTCGAGTGGAATGGATGGAAGGTTTCTCGCGAATTCTATTACAACGACGCTGGCGTCCAGATCGAGAACCTCGGTCTCAGCACGCAGGCGCGCGTTCGCGAATTACGCGGGGCGGCGCTCGCAATTCCTGAAGGCGGATATCACGGCGCGTACATCGCCGAAATCGCCGACCGGTATGTCGCAGAGCATCCCGCGGATGTGGGAGGCGATGATGTCGACGCAGTGCGCGGCTTTGCGGTGCGGGAGCTCCGCAAGGAACAGGACCTCGATCTCCAGGCGTTTGGCGTTTCGTTCGACACCTACTATCTCGAGTCGTCGCTGTATGAGGACGGACGAGTGGAGAAGACCGTCGCCGCGCTGATCGCGAGCGGGCACACGTACGAAAAGGATGGCGCACTCTTTCTCCGCACGACCGACTTCGGCGACGACCAGGATCGTGTGATGCGCAAGAGTGCCGAAAAGGGCGGCACGTACACGTACTTTGTGCCCGACGTCGCCTATCACGTGACCAAGTGGGAGCGCGGTTTCACGCGCGCGATCAACGTGCAGGGCTCAGATCACCACGGGACAGTCGCGCGAGTGCGCGCGGGGCTACAGGCGCTTGGTATCGGCATCCCCGAACTCTACCCCGAGTATGTGCTTCATCAGCTGGTCACGGTGCTCAAGGGTGGAGAAGAGGTAAAAATCTCCAAGCGAGCGGGCAGCTACGTCACGGTTCGCGATCTGGTGGACGACGTGGGCCGCGATGCGGTTCGCTACTTCTTTCTCATGCGGAAGGGCGACTCGCAGCTCTCGTTCGACGTGGATCTCGCACGCTCGCAAAGCGAAGAGAATCCGGTTTACTACATTCAGATGGCGCACGCACGGCTTGCAGGGATTTTTCGCGTTGGCGAGATCGACGCAGCGAGCATCTCGACGACGGGCGTGGACTTCGCTCAGCTTGCGCTGCTCGAAGAGACGGAGCTGATGAAGGCGTTGCTCGACTTCCCGAAAACGGTCGCAAGTGCAGCGGAGTCGCTCGAGCCGCATCGTGTGGCCACCTATCTGCACGACTTGGCTGGACGGATTCATCTGTGGTATCACAAGGCGCACGTTCTTAACGAGCCGCCGGAGATCACGAAGGCTCGCCTGATGCTGGCTCGCGCAGCGCAAATCGTCGTGAAGAATGGCCTAACACTGTTAGGTGTTAGCGCGCCTGATCGAATGTAGCTGCTCGCAGGAACCGTTCACCGTTCACCGTTCACCGTTCACTCCTGTAAAATGTCCGTTCTCGTCGTTGGCTCCGTCGCGCTGGACTCTGTCGAAACGCCGTTCGGTAAGGCAGACGATGTCATCGGAGGCTCCGGAACGTTCTTCTCCGCCTCGGCGAGCCTGCTCTCTCCGGTGCAACTCGTGGGTGTGGTGGGGAACGACTATCCCATGCACGAGTTGGAGCCGCTGAAGCAACGCGGCGTCGACATGGCGGGTCTCGAGCAGGTCGACGGCGAATCGTTCCGTTGGCGTGGGCGCTATCGCCACGATCTGAACTCGGCAGAAACGCTCGAGACGCGTCTCGGCGTGTTCTCGCATTTCAGTCCGAAAATTCCCGCGCAATTCAAGAGTGCGCCGTTCGTGTTTCTTGCGAACATCGATCCGCGACTCCAGCTGGACGTGCTCCAACAGGTAGATCGGCCGAAGCTCGTCGCCTGCGACACGATGAATTTCTGGATCGAGAGTCGCCGGCCGGACATCATCGCCCTCATCAAGCATGTCGATCTCATCATGCTGAATGACGGTGAGGCCAGGCAGCTGACGGATTGCTCGAACCTCATCAAGGCAGCGCGTTGGATCATGGAGCGCGGCCCCAAAATCGTGATCATCAAGAAGGGCGAGCACGGCGCGTTCATGTTCAAGGAGCGGAACATCTTCTTTGCGCCTGCGTATCCTCTCGAGGATGTGTTCGATCCCACGGGCGCGGGCGACTCGTTCGCGGGTGGCTTCATGGGGTATCTCGCACAGACCGGCGACCTGAGTGACGCGAACCTTCGTCGCGCGGTCGTGGTAGGATCGGCAATGGGATCGTTCGCCGTGGAGAAGTTCTCTGTCCAGCGGCTGCTCGAGATCACGCGCGCCGACATCGATGCGCGGGTGACCGAGTTTCGTCGCCTCGTGGCCTTTGAAGAGGAAGGAAGCGGATCGTGATGGACGAAGGAGGTCTCGACTACGCGTCGGCGGGTGTCGACATCGAGCGGTCCGATGCGGTCAAGCGCCGCATTCGCACCGTCGTCGAATCCACGTTTACGGCCGGAGCCCGCGGCGCGTTTGGTGGGTTCGGCGGCATGTATCGCATCCCCGCCGACTTCCAGCGTCCCGTGCTCGTCTCGAGCGCAGACGGTGTGGGCACCAAGTTGCGCGTTGCCATCGAAGCGAATCGGCATGACACCGTCGGCCACGATCTCGTCAATCACTGCGTGAACGACGTGTTGGTGCAAGGCGCGGTGCCGCTGTTCTTTCTCGACTATTTTGCGGCGGGCGTCCTGATTCCGGAAGTCGTCGAATCGGTAGTGAGTGGCGTCGCGGCTGGGTGTCGCGAGAATGGTTGTTCGCTCTCCGGCGGGGAGACGGCGGAAATGCCCGGGATCTACACGCCGCCCGATTACGATCTGGCAGGGTTCATCGTCGGATGCGTGGAGGAGGACAGCATCCTCGGAGCCGATCGAGTTGAAAAGGGCGATGTGCTTCTTGGGCTCGCCAGCAGTGGACTGCACACGAACGGGTATTCGCTCGCGCGTCAGATCGTGAGCGGCCCAATGCAGTTGGGTGTCGGCGACGCGTTTCCGGGTGAGCACGGCACGGTCGCCGACGTCTTGCTCCGTGTGCACCGCTCCTATCTCGCCGCCTTGAGGCCCGTCCTGGACCGGATTCATGGAATGGCCCACATCACCGGCGGCGGCTTGCCGGGGAACGTGGTTCGGGTATTGCCCGATACGCTTGACGCTGTCATCGATGCATCCAGTTGGGAGATACCAAATCTCTTTCGTCAGCTCGAGTTGGCTGGGAGGGTATCCCGCGCTGAGATGTATCGCACGTTCAACATGGGCATAGGAATGGTCGTCATCGCCGACGAAGCCAGCATGCCGGCAATCGAGGCAAGCGCTGCGTCGGCCCACATCGACACCTATCGGATAGGACGCGTCGAACGCGGAACCGGTCAGGTGCGCATTTCGGAG
>JBDTMO010000399.1:0-5525 GCA_039934235.1 bacterium
TGGCGGCACGCTCGGCACACACCAGGCGAGCCTGTTTGGCGACGTACGCCGCTCGACCGGATTTCGGGCGCATGAAAAGCGCGAAGGGGCAAGCGTCGGCGGGTCATTGGCGCTCGCGAACTCAGCGTCCAGTTCGCTCACGCTGTCCACGCTCAATCACTGGCGCTCATTCGACGAACCCGGCCCGCTTGCCGACTCCACGGCGGCACGCTCGGAGCGGGCCGCTGCGCCATTCTTCCGCTTCGACAACACAGACGAACGCGTTCACCGCTTGTCGCTCGACGGCGCCTCGGCCGTGAATGCGCACACGCGTGTGACCGGGTATCTCACCGGCGAAGCGGCACGCATCGACGCACTTCGGACCCTGCCGCTGTCGACGACATTCGCCGACACGAAGGATCGCCACCTCAACACCGACCGCGTCGTCGGCTCGCTGCAGACCGAGTTTTCCGGTCAATTTGGCGGCGCAGAGCAACGCCTCGTCATCGGGACCGATGCAGGCGCGGGACGTTTATCGTCGGAGTACTTCAAGGTGGCGAGCGGTGGCCCTTCGGCGTACGCGTCGTCACCCGGTACGGTGGGCGCTTCGGATTCGAAGGGAGAAGGACATCGTTCGAACGCGGCCGCGTTCGCACACTGGGAAGGAGCTTTCGCCAATGTGCTCCGTCTGTCACTCGGCGGACGCATGGATTGGATCACCGATCGCTATGAGCCACTGTCACCGAGCACTGGCGCGGCGACGAATGTGTACCGGTCGGCGTTCAGTCCGCGCGCGGGCATCAACCTTCGCTACATCGAGTCGGAGAAGCAGACGGGAAGCCTCTACATCACCGCGGGGCAGTCGTTCAAGGCACCGACGATGGATCAGCTATTCGACCAGCGCCGGACACCCGTTCCCTTCCCGCCATTCGCGATTTCGACGTCGAACTCGGCGCTCGAGGCGCAGTATGGCAAGAGTGGCGAAGTTGGCGCGTATCATCAGGTGACGCTCGCTCCGCAACTCGACGCGCGACTCAGCGTGGCGGCGTATCAGACGGACATGCGCAACGAGCTCGATTTCGACCTGCAGAAGTTCAAGTACGTCAACCTCGGCAGCAGCCGGCACCGCGGCCTGGAAACGGGCATCACGCTCGATGGGCCGGAGTCCATGACCGCGTTTGCCAATGTGACGCTGCAGCGTATCACGTCACGCGTTGCGGCCGACAGTGGACGGCTGCTCAAGGCCATTCCGCAGCGCGTCATCGCGACAGGGCTTGGCCGCTCGTCGGCAACTGGCGTGTCTGCGTCGTTCAGCGTGACGCACGTGGGCGACTCGTTCCTCGATGACCAGAACACGCTCACGCTTTCAGGGCACACGCAGCTGGATGCGCGGGCATCGTACCCGGTCGGCCACGCAAGATTATCGGTCGATGTGCGCAATTTGTTCGCGTCGCACTACAACTCGACGGGTTTCCCAGACCCCGGCGGCAGTCCGCTCATCTACTACTACCCCGCAGCAGGACGTGTCCTGTCCGTGGGCCTGGAGTCGGGCTGGTGATGTCCTCCTGAGCGAGCGAAGCGAGACTATTGTCATCCTGAGCGAGCGAAGCGAGTCGAAGGATCTGCACCCTTGTCATCCTGAGCGAGCGAAGCGAGTCGAAGGATCTGCACCTTCTCACTTCCCTCCTACTTCGCCGGCTTGATCGCCGAAAGTTCTGCGACCGTCCACGGCGTGATTCGCGCCGTGGTTGCCGCGCGGATCTGCTTCACCTTTGCCGCGGTCACGGGCGCTGCCTTGTTGCCCCACGCGCTGCGGACATACGTCGCCACAGCGGCAACGTCCGCATCCTTGAGTATGCCGCCCCACGCGGGCATGGCACCTGAGAACGTCTGGCCGGCCACTTCGACGGGCCCCGTGAGTCCCTGCAGGATGATGCGCACCATTTTCGCATCATCGTCGGCCACCCATTCGCTGCCCGCGAGCGGCGGATACTTCTCTTCGACGCCCTCGCCGCTCACCTGATGGCAAGCGGCGCAGGTTGTCGCGAAGATCTTGTTCCCATCCGGGACGCCAGCCGGAGCCGCCGCCGGTTTGCTTGCGGACGCGTTGCCCTTTGCTGCGCCCTTCGCGGCTGCCTTCTGCGCCAATGCGGGTGTTGCACAGGCCAGCGTGCACGCGAAGACAGCGTTTATGACCGCAACGGTTTTCAGGCGACGATACATTCTCTTAGCGGCAGGCGGCGGGGTCTGATTGCACGAAGTACGGCTTGTAGCTCGATGATTTTGGATCCATACATCCCTTGAGATTCAGGATTTCAACCTTGCGAAAGTCGATCTCGGCTGTCTCGGCCTGAAGCGAGATGCTGCCTTCGGTGATCGGCTTCCCTGCTACTAACACCCCAGGCTTGGTATTGTTCGCCGAGCCACCGCCCATTTCGGGCTTGCGGTAGGTCAGCACGGTGTCTCCGTTCGCGATGTGCTTGATGATGGAGTCGCCGAGCACGAGGGCCTCGACGCGAACCCATTGGTCGCCATCGTACGTCCTGGACGTCGAGTTGGTGCAGTGGCGCGTAATGAGTGAGTCGCCGAAATGCACGTTGGTCCCGGGCGTACAGAGGTTCGCTGTGGGTCGCGCTCCCTTGCCGAGTCCGCCCAGCAGCTGCACTTCCAGCGAGATGGGGAAGTCCTGATTGAGCCCCATACTTTCAGCGGATTGGCCCATCACCATGATGCCATTGTTCCTGAGGGCCCATGCGAGCGGAGCTCCAGCACCGACAACCTGATTCCCGACGAAGCGGTACTCCGCGGCAACGAGATAGTACGAGAACGGCTTCTTGTAGAAGATGTGGCCGAACTCGCCATTCCACGCAGTCCACTTGTCGTACCGCACCTTCAACAGGCCATCTTCAACACGAAATGTGTCGTTGAAATTGTCGTTGAGCTCGTGCTTCGCGAACTTGAGGTCCCAGTCTGTAAGATCGCGTCCGTTGAACATCTGGATCCAGTCAGCGCGCGGTGCGCTGCTTGCGCTCGCGCGCGGCGCGGCTGTCGCGGATTGTCCAGTGCCGCCCGCTGTGCCCCCGCTGGCGCACGCCGTCGCCATGACCAACGACGCGACGCAGAGTGCCGACCACCCAAATCGTACATCTGCCCGCTGCCTCATCCGACGATCCCGTGGAGATACGTATAGCTCGCCTCGACACTGGCCAGCGAGCCGCCCGGGTACGACGCCGCCGTGTCGTGCTCGACGAAGAAGTATTTCATCCCTGACTCACGCGCGTGCGCGAAGAAGTTCTTGAAATCGAGCGTTCCCTTGCCGACGGGCGCCATGCCCTTGTTGCCTCCCGTGATCAGGAGATCCTTCGTGTGCCACATGGCAAAGCGGCCAGGATACTTCGCAAACCACGCGAGCGGATCCTGGTCGGCGAACGCCGTCCAGTAGAGATCCATCTCGAAGTCGACGAGCGCGGGATCTGTCTCACGCAGCAGGACATCGATTCCAGTTGGTCCGCCCTCCACCTTCGCGAATTCAGCGTTGTGATTGTGGTAGGCCAGGCGCAATCCTGCATTCTTGCACAGCGCGCCCCACTGGTTGAACTCCGCCGCTCCCTTCTTCCACGCGTCGATGCCCCCGTCACGCGGCCAGTTGTACGACGGAATCGTGATGTACTCCTGCCCAATCACCTGCGCCGAGCGGATCTGCGCCGCCGCATCCTGGCGCATCAACTGCGCGCCGATATGCGCGCTCTTCGAGACCATCCTGAGCCGATCGAGAATCGCACGCACCTGCTCGGGTGTGTGATTGTAATAGCCAGCGAACTCCATGTTCGTGTAGCCGATCTGCGCGACCTTGCCGAGCGTCCCTTCGAAGTCCTTCTCGAGCAGGTCGCGCACGGTATAGAGCTGGAGGCCAATCAACGTGGAAGTTGACGGGCCACCGCTGTGAGAGGACATACGTGAGCAAGCCGACAGCACACTGCTGCTTACGCCAACCGCGGCAAGCTGCTTCAGGAACGTACGTCGGTCCGACCCTTTTTTCTCGCCGTGCTCTTGCACAAAGCCTCCTCAGTGTCTGGCTTGGACCATCGTAAGACTGCCTCGCTCTTACTTCTTCCCCTGATTGTACGTCGCAAGTTTTTCGGTGTACTGGCTTTCCAGCCGCATGATGCCGACCGCCTGCACCAGACTCGGTGCTGACGCTGCGTCCGTCCACGCCGCATCAATGACGGGCGCCACCTTCTCGCGTACCGGCGCAGGCGTACGCGGTGTGCGGATGCTCTGGAGCAGCACCGCGTACGCGAGCGTTCGCTGCTGCGGCTGCCCTGTCTTCGCCATGTTGATGAAGTAGTCCAACTCACTTCCTCGGCGCCGATCGCCAACAAAGCGACGCCATGCGCCTTCGACCGGATCACTGCCCGACGTCGGGGTTGGTGACGCCGACGCCGCCGCCCCAGGCACTGGGTTCAGCCGTGAGAATACGTCGGCAGAAACATCGAGCGCTGCCGGTCCCGGTACCTGACCCATGGCAGCAAGCAATGATCCACGAATCTTTGGATCGAGACTGGCGTCGAGCGCAGAGCTCCGCGCCAGCGACAGTGAGCCCGCACCCAGGGTGCTCTCACCCGCAAGCAACTGGGCCACTGCACTGTGCATCGCCCCACCCTTCGCGTCGAGTTGCGTTGCCACAGCGAGTGTCCGCGCATCGAGCTGCGCGCGTCCCACCATGGCCTCGATCAACTGCGTACGTAACGGATCGCCAGACGTCGCCAAGGCGGCGAGCAGCGGTTGCGCTCCACGCGGCAGTACCTGATTGAGCGCCAGGTCAGTGGCGAGGTTCGTGAAGTCGTCGCCCTTCGCCGACATCAACGCGCCAATGAGCACTGCACGAATGCGTGGGCTCTCCTCCCATGGCGCCGGATCGAAGTAGGGACCGAGATGTTGCGGCCTGGTCGTCCACCAATCGCCGCGCCAGTAGCCTTCGCGATTGTACAGGCGCGCAAGCGTGTGCAGCACCGCAGCGCGCGACGACGCATCGGTCGTCCGTCCCGCGCGATCGACGAGCGCCGTGACGACGGCCGGTTCGTACATCAACGCCAAGGCGCGAAGGACACCGTCACGAACTGCTGGCGCGCCGTCGACTCCCTTCAATGCGGCATCGGTCGCATCGAGGCTCGCGAGCGCATTCTGCGCGAGATGCGCCAGACCTTGATCGCTGCTCCCTGCGAGCGGTACGAGTGCATCCGCTGCATCGCGCGCACCCAATCGCACAAGTCCGCGAATGGCCTGCACCTGCACCTGCGGATCCGCATCGCCGAGTGCCTTGACGAAGATCACGGACGTAACGCCACGGAGCTGATCGGTGCGATCCGCCAGAGCCCTGAGGGCCGTCTCGCGCACACGAGCGTCCGCCGCCGTGGCGGCTTGCGTCAACGCGTCATTCGCATTGGCACCGATCATCTGCTTGAGCGTGAAGATCGCGGCGACGCGGGCGTCGGCGCTTCGGTTTGCGTCGCCGAATGCGTTCAGTAAGTTCTGGTTCTCGGACA
>JBDTMO010000400.1:0-5512 GCA_039934235.1 bacterium
TCGCGGCCGAGTCGGGCTTGGCGGGCGTCGGCCTGGTGCGCGCCTGGGCGGCGGCGGAAGCGACGGGAGTGACGGCCGCGGCGGCGAGGAGCGAGGCGGCACACGCGAGGCGAACACGGGCAGCGAGCACGGAGTACCTCTGGCGGAATAGGACGGATGGCGCGGGCGGAAATCTCCGGCGTCGCACGCAGGCCCGCTACTGGCGCCTCGACGTTGACAGCGTGAGCGGCTCACGCTCACGCTCGGTTCCCAGTCATTCCGCGTTCAGGTTCCCGGTAGCACGTTGCCGCGCATTTGGCGCAGAATGTCGGGGAGGCGCCGCCGGCTGATGGGCACCGCCAGTCCATTGGACAGGACCAGCTCGCGGTGCGCACCGCCTCCCACCGCGCGGACGGCACGCACGAGCGCCCGCCGCACGATCCACGAACGATGGACGCGCAGGAATTCCCCACTCGGCAACAATCGCTCGAGTGCCGCCATCGAATAGCGCACGAGTACCCGACGCTCGCGCTGGACAACGCAGGCATACACTCCGTCCGCCTCTACACACTCGATGAGCGCGAAGGGAATGAATTCCTCTCGGGTGCCCACGCGCGCCGTAACGTGTTGCGGCTTTAGTGTCGTACGCGTCGCGTCGGTCGCTGCCTCGGGCCGATGCGCAGCCACGTGCGCTTCGATGCGTGCAATGGCC
Source organism: bacterium (assembly GCA_039934235.1). GTDB lineage: Bacteria > Gemmatimonadota > Gemmatimonadetes > Gemmatimonadales > Gemmatimonadaceae > AG11. Next base: position 692 of record JBDTMO010000400.1, read on the forward strand.
TTCGCCAGCCGCTGCGCCTCCACGGGTTTGGTGAGGTAGTCCACTGCCTCGGTCGCGAACGCCGGCACGGCGTATTCGTCGAACGCGGTGACGAACACGATTGCAGGGAGCGGACGCGCCTCCAGCTCGCGCGCGAGGGAAAGCCCCGACGTGCCGTGCAGCTCGATGTCGAGAAAGATGGCGTCGGTGTCATCGAGCCACGCGCGCGCCGAGTCGACATCTTCGCACTCGGCAATCACGTTTACACCGGGACACGTGGCGAGCTGCTGGCGCAGGGCACGGCGAGACAGAGGCTCGTCGTCGACGATGACCACGCGCAGGTCGCTCATGACATCCGCACTGGCAGCGTGAGGCGCACGCACGTACCGCCGCCACCGGCCGTGGACATTGTGAGTTCACCCTGTGCGCCATAGAGCTGCGCGAGCCGCGCGCGCGTGTTCGCGACGCCGTACCCCATGGACATGCGACTCTCCCAGTCGCTCGAGAGTCCGACTCCGTTGTCCGTGATGTCAATCGTCAAGAGCGATGCGTCGTTGGACGCTGCAATGCGCAGTGATCCGGGCCCGCGTCGCGGGCGAAGTCCATGTCGCACTGCGTTCTCAACGATCGGTTGAAGAATCCACGACGGGACGCGAGCAGACCACAGTTCGGATGGCACCGAGACCGTCAGCGTGAGATCGTGGCCGAGGCGCAGCTCCTCGATGGCGAGATAGTCGCGCAGCCACCGCATCTCCTCTTCGAGCGACACTTCGTGTGCGTCGCCGGCGCGCAGCGCACTCCGGAGCAGGGCGCTCAATCGCTCGAGCGCGTCGACGGCCCGCGCCGTTTCCGCGTCGCGCACAAGTGCGGTGATGGCCGTGAGCGTATTGAACAGGAAGTGCGGCTGCATCTGCGCGCGCATCGCGTGCAACTGCGCGTCGCGCAATTGCTGCGCGAGCGCTTCGGCCTGACGCGTTCGAAAATCCAGTCGCGCGCGCTGCACCAGCCCACCACGGAGTGCAACGACCGCGACGTACACCACGACGCCGGCCGGTAGCAACGCCAGGTACCATCCGGCAAAGATCATCGGGATGGCGCGCCATGACGCGAGGCCGACGAGCACCGTGGAGAGTGCGGTGGTCATCGACTGCGCAGCCGTGACCAGCACGGCAGGAATGACATGGGTGCGAGCGAGCCGAACCAAGCCCGTGGATGCACCGACCGGGCGGCGGTCGAGATAGCGCGTGACGATCGGCGTGAGCACCACCCAGACATACCAGGTGAGCATGGCAATGACCGTCACCTGCCAGCGCGCCGGGTCGCCCGGCTTACCCGTCATTGCGCTCTGCGAGAACAACGCACCGAGCAGCGCTGGGATGGACCAGGCGATAAGCCGAGTGCGGAGTGACCAACCGGGGACGTCGGTGGCGCTGAGCGGCTCGGTGGGCGGGCACATGCCGAAAGATATGCCCGGCTCGCGGGCGCTGAACACCGTTTGCAACGCCGATGCTACCGCTCGAATCACTGGGCGCGCAGGAGTGACACTGGGCCATGTGGCCGTCGTACGAAGCCGCGTCCGCATAGTTCGTCCCTTGGTACTCCGCCTCGCACACGTGAGCGTCTCCATGTCATTCCCCAGGATGTTCGCCGGCGTCTTCTTCGCGACCAACATCATCTCGACCGCATCGCCTGAATCACTACGCGCGCAGGCATCGCCGCCGGCCAATGCGTGCAGTGCGGCGACATTGCGCAAAGCACCGTCGTCGCGCGCACAATGGACGCGATGGGGCGGGGACGTCCACAACACGCGCATTGTCGCCAAGAGCGCTGATGCGTTGACCACCAGCGACTTCCCGAAGCTGACGCTCCGGTGGTCATACAACCTTGGCGCAATCACCAACGCGCGCTCGCAGGTAGCCGTGGCGGGTGGCAGGGTGTTTACCGGCAGCGAAGCAGGCACCGTCGCAGCGCTGGATCTCGAGAGCGGCTGCAGCGTGTGGACTGTACAGCACTCCCTTCCAGTGCGATCCAGTCTCGTGCTGGACGTCGACGCGTCGGGCGCGCCGAAGACCGTCTACTTCGGTGATCTCGGTGCCAACCTGCTCGCGCTCGATGCGGCCACCGGCGCGACGCGGTGGTCGGTGCACGTGGACGACCACACCGCCGCCATCATCACTGGTGCGCCGCAACTATATGGAGGCGTGCTGTATGTCGGGGTGTCGTCGTACGAATCATTGCTTCCACTCCAGCCGAAGTATGCGTGCTGCTCATTTCGCGGCAGCGTCGTGGCGGTCGATGCCGCGACGGGAAAGATCCTGTGGAAAGCCTACACCATCGACGTGGCGGCGACGCCAACCACCACGAGCAAGACCGGCGCGGCGTTACAGGGACCATCCGGCGCGGCTGTGTGGTCCACACCGTCGGTGGACGAGAAGCTCGATCGCATTTACTTCGGCACCGGAAACAACTACTCCGAGCCCACCACGAATCGCAGCGACGCGATCATCGCGCTGGACCGCAAGACGGGCGCATTGGTGTGGAGCAAGCAGTTCGCGAAGGCTGATGGCTACAACCTGAGCTGCGACGTTCCCGGCAAGTACAATTGTCCCGCGTCAGACGGACCTGATCACGACTTCGGGCAACCGCCCATTCTCATCACGTTGAGCAACGGCCAGCGCGCGCTCGTCGTCGGTCAGAAGGCGGGAGTGCTCCGTGCACTCGACCCCGATCGCGATGGAGCAGTGCTGTGGGAACGAACACTCGGCCCTGGCGGCCGCTTAGGCGGACTACACTGGGGTTCGGCCAGCGACGGACGTCGCGTTTACGCCGCATATGGCGGCCAGACCATCGATCCCGTTGCAGATACTACGGTGCCCGGTGGCTACCGGCTGGTGGCAAACCCGCAAGCCGGCGGCGGACTGTTTGCGGTCGACGCGTTAACCGGTTCCGTCGTGTGGAGTGCCAGGCCGCCCGTGTGCGACGCACGCCCCGGGTGCAGTCCCGCGCAGTCAGCGGCCGTTACGGCGGCGAACGGCTTCGTGCTGTCCGGCGCGCTCGACGGACACATGCGCGCCTACGACGCCAATACGGGACACGTCGTGTGGAATGTGAATACGGCCGTGGCGTTCAGCGCGGTGAACGGTGGTGCGGCGCACGGCGGCTCGCTCGATGGCGGTGGCCCCGTGGTCGTGGGACGCAACGTGATATTCGGATCGGGATACGCGCTGAATGGCGCGATGGGCGGCAACGTGCTGCTGGTGTTTGGCATGCCGCGCGGGAAGTAGGCGATACGCGACCGCGGATTTCCTAAAGGCGGATTGCAACTGCAGGCTACTCTCGACGCACGGCAACCAAGTCGATCTCCACCAGCGCACCCCGAACGCCCGCGGGCACAACCTCCTGACGGGCGACATCGAGAACCTGCGGGCTCAACTGCGGAAGGGCACAGCGTTATGCGCTCCCTTCGGGTGCTTCGCGCACAGGCACGTGACTGACCCGGCACTCCACGGCGATTTGGTCCTGCCGGAGACAATGAACCTTCCGTCACCCGCGGGCGACAACGTTCTCCAATGAGACGCCTGGCTGTATAGTGTCGTATGCGAATTCAAGCCTTCGTCGCGGTGACAATCGTCGCGACCACTCCGCTCGTCATGCAGGCTCAGACCAAGCAGCCTGTGATTGCAGCCTTCGCGCATCCGGATGACGAGCGCGTCGTCGGGCCGCTCCTGTCTCGTCTCGCGCGTGAAGGGCGCGAGGTCCATCTCGTGATCGCGACTGATGGCTCGCAGGGCGTGACCGATTTCGCGCGCATTCCCGCGGGAGCGGAACTCGCCGCGGCACGGACGACTGAGGCGCGATGCGCCGCGAAACGACTCGGCGTGCGACAGCTTCACCAAATCGGCCTTCTGGATGGCGGACTCGCATCGTTCGAAGCGCTGGGCAAACTGCGGTCGTCGCTGGCAGCGATCATCGATTCCCTCAAGCCTGCAGCAATCATCACCTTCGGTCCGGAAGGAGGCACGGGCCATCCTGACCACCGGCTCGTGGGGGACGTCGTCACGCAGATCATCCAAAGTGACGCGCGTTATGCGAAGGTCGATCTCCTCTATGCGTCGCTGCCGACCGAGCGTTTGCGCACCGCGCCTCGCGCGCAACCAACGGTGAATGGCATGGCTGAGGCGCTCCTCACGGTGCGCGTCCCATTCGAGGAGCAGGACCTGTTGGCTGGGCGTGAAGAGTTCGCGTGTCATCGCAGCCAGTACACATCCGCGCAGATGGATGCGGTCGACAAGTACCTGGCACACGCGTGGAACGGCACCGTCTGGCTGCGCCCGTGGAACGGGACGCTGCGGGACCCCGCGCTGTTCGCACGCTGAACGCCGGTTGTCTGTTGGCGGCAAGGGTGCTCGTGTGAACCGTTTGCAGGAACGCTTTCTGCGTTAACGCGGCGCTCCGAGCGACGTGCACCACCAGCGAAAGAGAATGAAGAAAGTCCTGCAAATCGGACTCGGGATCGTGACGAGCGTCGGTGGCTTTCTCGAGATCGGCTCGATTGCCACCGCGGCGCAAGCCGGCGCAGACTTCGGGTACCAGCTGATGTGGACGCTCGTGCTCGGCACCATCTGCATCGCATTTCTCGTTGAGATGTCGGGCCGATTTGCCGCGTGCAGCAGGCACACGATTCCGGATGCGATGCGCGAGCGATTCGGCGTCAACTTCTTCGTCGTATTGCTGGGCGTGATGTTGGCGGTGACGCTTCTCGTCCTGGCCGCGGAGGTGGGCGGCGTTGCGGCGGCCTTGCACATGGCGACGGGAATCGCACTCCCCGGGTGGGCCATTCCC
>JBDTMO010000401.1:0-5509 GCA_039934235.1 bacterium
CCGTCACCAACATCACCGTCGGGTCGGCGAACGCGCTCGCGACGCCAGACAGCCAGTCGCGATCCGCACGCACATCGTCGTCGGTATATGCGACGATATCATGACGCGCCTCGGCGAGCCCGCGGTTGCGCGCCCAGTCCAGCCCCGGGCGGTCCTCACGCACGTAGCGCAGTGTCGGCCACTCCGCGCTCAGGCGCTCGACCAGCGCAGCCGTGTCGCGTGTCGCCGGCGCGTTGTCAACGACGACCACCTCGAACGCCGGGTACGCCAGCGCGCGCAGCGAGTCCAGGCATCGCGCGAGTGATGCCGTCCGGTCGCGCGTGCACACGACGACGGTGATCGGCGGCATTGGCGTCACGTCGGCCGTCACTCCGCGTCGCAGCGCCGCGCGCGCCAATTCCGGCGTGTGCGCCGTCGCGGCGGCAAGCAACCGCTCGGCGGTGATCGCACTCGTGTCGTCAAAGTACAGCCAGGCGAGTGGCGCACCGTGCCAGCGCGCAAGCACACGCGCGTAGCGATAGCGTGCGGCGATAGCGAGTGCCGGGGGTAGATCCGAGAGTTCGCACTCCAGCACCGCGACCGGCGCGATCATCGTCGAGGGCGTCACGGCACGAGCTTTCCGATGAAGGCGTTCAAGTCGTCGTAGCCACTCACCTCGATACGCGGCAGCGATAGCATCGGGTCGCGGCGAGCTGCCATGCCGGGCCGCGTCGACAGACCATAGGCGAAGCCGGCAGCCCCGGCGATGTGCCGAGTAACCCTGTCCTCCTCGCCGTATGGATAGGCGACTGCCGTCACCGGGGTGCCGAGCGCTCCCTCGATCTCGGCGCGCGATGTGAGCATTTCGCGCGCGATGTCGACTGGTGACAGGCCCGGCAGGCGAGGGTGAGTCACGGTGTGCGCGCCGAACGCCACACCCGCAGCGGCCAGACGCCGCACCTCTACCCAGTCCATCAGCGGCTCGGCTTCTCCTGTCGGATCCCACGTGTTCCAGCGCCCCACGCTTCCGCTCACGAGCATCACAAGCGCATCGAACCCATAGCTCTCGAGCCGAGGCCACGCATGCTCGGCGAAGTCGGCATATCCGTCGTCGAACGTGAGCAGGACAGGGCGGTCGGGGAGCGTGGTGCGGTGCTCCGTCCACGCGCACCACCGGTCCAGGGATATGCTGGTAAAACCGCAATCACGGAGGTAGCGGAGTTGCGCCTCGAACGCATCCGGCGTAATGCGCTGGCGCATGCGCTCGGGTGCGCCGTCCGGCGCCACGCGATGGTACATGAGCACGGGCAGAGTTTCGGCGCGGGACGCCTTTGACTGTGCCGTGCGGCGCGTGGTCGGCGACTGGGGCGCGCCACCCCACCGGATGTGCGAGGCGATTTCCGGCACCGGCAGCACGACGTCGTCGATCTCCACCACCTCGGGAACCGCTGGCTCGTGCGAGGCGCGGAAAAGAGCAACGCGGTACAATGGCGTGCGCAGCTCGCGGACGAGCGTCAGCCCTTCGGTCCGCGCGAAGGTTTCGACGATTGTCTGGGCGCCGAATGGGACGTCCCAATCGTATCCCGTGCGAGTTGGGTCGTCCACGAGCAGGTGCGCGTGCGCAGTCACGAAGTGGCCGCCCGGCGCCAGCGCGTCGGCGATGCGTCTGGCCACCGCGGCGAGCGCCGCAGCGTCGCCGATGTAGTAGAGCACCTCGCTGCACAGGATAAGGTCGAATGGGCCGCCGAGCGCGTCGTTGACGAGGTCGAGTCGCGCGACGTCGACGTTGGGCAGGGCCGCGCAGCGCTCCGCCGTTCGCTGCACCGCCACCTCGGACACATCGGTGGCCACAAGCCGCTCGACGCGCTCGGCAAGCAGTGCGGTGAAGTGACCCTCGGCACACGCGAGTTCGAGCGCGCGCACAATTGGGCCCTCCGGCAGAATCGCCAGCGTCTGTTCGTACTTGCGCGTCTCGTACGGCGTGGTGTAACGCCACGGGTCGGCGCTGCGGACGAAAAGCGACTCGAAATCGTGACGCGTAGACGCGGGGCGGTCGGCGGCCGGCGGTGAGCTTTCGAACGCAACCGCCGGGTGCGCGTCCCCTTCGCGGGTCCACAGCAGTGACGGCGAGTAGCTCAACGGCGCATAAGCTTCGGCGGCGGGCAGCAGCATCGGCGTGCGCGCCACCGACTCAGCGCGCTCCAGCAGATCGGCGAGCGCGCCGGGAAGCGCAGCGGCGCGCGACGCGCTCGTGCCAACCGCGAGGTGGTTTCGGTGTGCAACGACGGCCACTGAGGCGCCAGCGTTTTCTGACGCAGCCGAACCTGTTTGGGGGGCGAACGACACGCCGTCGCCGTTTACGACGCGACCGGCATTTAAGGGGGCGCGCCTGCGCGCTGCCGCCAGCGAGGCGACCAGCCGCTCATGCAGCGTGCGCCCGTCGTCCCACGGCTCACCGACGAGCGCTTCCCGCACAGCCACCCGACACACCTCGAACCCTGCGGCGTCCACGAGTGCCTGACGCAGCGCGTCCGCACCCACCACGTGGGCCGGTATCGCGAAGACGCCGATTCCTGCGCCTCCAACGCTGAACGCGATCTCACTGCCACCGCGAGCCACAGCGAGGGCCGCCGGCAGGTCGGCGGAGTCCACTGTAATGAGCGGCGCTACGGGTCGCGCCCTGCCGAATACGCCTAACACTCGCGACAGAACGCTGCTGCTTGTCGGTGGCACTTCTGGATCCGGCCCATCTCGCCACAACTCCTCGACGAATAGCGACCACCCGATCGCGTCGTGAAGCGCGCGCGCGCGTTCCGAGGCGTCGTCCGGAAGTCTACCGGCCACGCACCGCCCGTCCCGCCAGGCGCTCCAGCCATCCACCTCGTGACGCATCTCGTAGCGGGCGTATTGCGTGCGCTCGAAAAAGCGCCCGAGCAACGTCCAGGCGCACGAGTCGGCAATCGCGTCGCGCACCACGACGCCCGCCACCACGTCATCGAACACGGGCAATTCAACTGCGCCAAGGCGGCGCCCGTCGAGTTCCACGAGCGCGAGCAGGCGCTGCGTGCCGTGTGGAAGTCGTATGTCGGCGACAGCACGCGTCACCTCGATGCGACGGGCGTGCACGCCGGCGAGCGTGCGGCCCGCGGCACCCTCAGGCGTTACGACGTGGAGCACACGAGTGGCAAGCGCCGTGCGTATCCCGTTGCCAAGGCCCGGCGCGTCAAGTCGCGCGTCCAGTGCGTCGAAGAAGCGATTGGCGAGCGGCTCGATGCGCGGCCACGCGTCGTCCCACGCGTCATGCGTCCTGCCTAGTGCCGCCGGCACCGCACGAAAGATCGACTCCGCCGCGTCGGCGGGTTCGAGGTTGGCGCGACCAGGCTCCACGCTGTCGAGCAGCATCGACGGATCGCGTTCGTGCGCGAGCATCATCCCGGCGACCCACGCGAGGTACGAAAGACGCGCGCCCTGCAAATCCCGCTCTGGCCGGCCGGCGGCGTGCGCGGCCTCGGGAAGTTTTGGGTCGGGCCCGTGACCGAGAGCGATGATATCCATCGCCTCGTAGAAGTGCGGCAGCGGATCGCTCGATAGCGAGCCCGCGCGCTGGGCGTAAAACGCCAGCGTGCGCCGCACCGCGCCGAAGCGCGCGCCGAGGCGCGCGACCCGCTGCCACATCACCCAGTCCTGGAGGACGTGGAACGAGTCGTCGAAAGCTCCCGCGGCTTCGACCAGGGCGCGGCGCACAAGACAGGCGTGGATTGCGAACGCACTACGTCGCGCGATCACATGAAAGAGGTCGCCAATCACCGCGCATTGGCCCTCCTCGATCACGTCGCCATTGCATGCCACCAGCGCCCATCCGCAGTGGACGGCGTCGAGCGCTGCGTCCGCCGCCACGGCGTCCGTGAGCTCCGCAAAGGTGTCCGGGTGGATCCAGTCGTCAGCGTCGAGGAAGAACAGCCAGTCGTGCCGCGCCCGAGCGACACCCGCGTTGCGCGCCGCGCTGGCCCCGGCGTTCGGTTGCCGCACCAAGGCGATCCGCGCGTCGCGACGCGCGTACGCCTCGACGATGTCCGCCGTGTCGTCGCTCGATCCGTCGTCGATGACGATCACTTCCCAACCGGGCTCGGTCTGCGCGAGGAGCGCATCGAGCGTACGAGCGATCGTCGCGCCGGAGTCGTATGCCGGTATCACGACCGACACAGGCGGCCGCGAACCCATCACGGCGGGGCCGACACTTCCGAGGGAGGGCCTGCGGTTGACTTATCTGCGCCAGGCGCGCGGGCCGTCCGCGTCGGCTCGACCTTTACATCGGCGAGCGTGAGCGCGCCGGCGAGCGGGCCAGCGAGCCTCGTCGCCAGGAGCCGGCGCAAATGGCGCCCGCGCAGGGGCTCGGCACCAGGCTCATAGTGTACGTCACCAACCGGAACGTCGCCCAACCGCACGTGCAGGGCGAGCGGCCGCGCTGCGTCAATCGCCCGTTCCGCCGCTTCCAGCCCTTCAGAGAGATCCAGGTCGAGCGCGTCGGAATCCGCTAGCGCGGCCATCTCCTGGGCTGCCGCTGCCACGCGAACAGCGAGGGCGTCGAACGCGGCGCGGTCGCCGAGATGCGTGGCCACGCCGCGCCAGTAGTTGTAGTACATCACTCCTCCCTCGACCGCGCGCCGCGTGCCGTGCAGACCAAACCGGGTGAGCGGCGCGATGAGCTGCATGAGGCGGCCGGAAACCGCGTCGCCAAACCCTCGCGCGCCGAACGCGAGTCGCCGCAATGCGCCGAGCGATGACCACGGTGGCGACAGATGCGATGACAGGCGTACCACCGGCCACAGTTCTGGGTGCGCCTCGACCAGCAGGACGTCGGCGCGGCCCTCGGCGCGCTTGCGGACGACGAAGCGCACGTAGTCGCGCACTTCGTGATGCAGCCCTCCCGCTTCGCGCAGGAACGCCATATGCCCGCCGTTGTTGAACAGCCGGTAGCCAAGGTCCGAGTCGTCGCGGCAGTTGTTGAACTCGGGCTTGAAGCCTCCGGCGCGCTCGAAGCGATCAGCGCGCACTGACAGGATGCCACTGAACACTTCGTCGTAGGTGAATCGGTGGCCGCTTTGTCGCATCCGCTCGAACTGTTGCTCCCACCACGCCCACGACGCAATCTGGCCGGGCGCCGACCCGTTTCCGCGCACTGGAATCGGTGCGCCGACCATCACGAGGTCGTGCGACTCCATGTGCAGCCGCGCGTGCGTCTCGAGCAGCCCCGGCAGCGGTTCGATGTCGTCATCGATGAACATCAACACGGTCCCTCGCGCTTCCGCCGCGCCAAGCGTGCGAGCGGCGGCCGCGCCGCGCCCCGGAACCTGCTCGAGCACGCGCAGCGAGAACGGGTACGCCGCGGCCGCCAGCGTCGCGACCGTGTCGTCCGCGCAGTCGTCGGCGACCACCACTACCTCGAACTGGTCGCTCGGGTAGCTGCCGTCGCGCAGCCGGTCGAGCAGGCGCACGACCGACTCGCGTCGATTGTGCGTCGGCGTCACCA
>JBDTMO010000402.1:0-5499 GCA_039934235.1 bacterium
CTCTCGCAGAGCGATCTATTGAGTTACCTGGCGTTTGGCGAGCGGTCGACCTCGTTGCTGCAGTTCAACCAGACGTCGTTATCGGCGACGTCTGGCGGCAACCTGTTGAACGTCGCGGGCACGCGGCTCGCGGGCATCGCGCTTGGTGTCGCGCTCGACGAGGCGAAAGGCAGTGCGGCGCGGTCGCTGGGCCTGGACGTGTTTAACGTCACGCCGGGAGACTTTCCGGTGTTCGCGCAGGGCGGGCTGGATCAGTTCTTCAAGGGCACGCAGATCGAGATGGGTCGCTACATCGACACGCGGACCTTTGCCTCGTTCATCTTTACGCCGGGCGCGTTCACATGTACAACGGCACACTCGCAGAACAGTTCGTGCGCGCCACCGGGTGCCGCGATTACGCATCGGACGGCGAAAGGCTTGCGTCTCGACATCAACTACAGCCCGCGCTACTTCCTGGATCGGCCGACGCTCGCTGGCCAGACGTTCACTGGTGGCGGACAGTTTGGGGCGTTCCTGATTCGAGAGTGGCGCTTTTAGGAACGGTGAACGGTGAACAGTGAACGGTGAACGGCAACAGAAGGGTGCAAACGTTGTCATCCTGAGCGAGCGAAGCGCGTCGAAGGATCTGCACCCCATTGCGCCACTTAGCCATTTTCGCCTCGCCGATGTGCAGATCCTTCGACTCGCTACGCTCGCTCAGGATAGCAAACTTGTGCTCCGGATTGGGTCGTTGTTCACCGTTCACCGTTCACCGTTCACCGTTCACCCTTAGAACCTCCCGCCTGTACCCAGTCCGCCCCACACGCGCCGAACCGGGCCGGTGCTCGCGACATCATCTCGGCCGATTCCACCGCGCAACGTCAGAATCACGTGCGACCACAGCACGAACGCACCTTCGGCGCCGATGGAGCGGCTCGAGAGAGCGCCAATATCCGCCGTCGTTCGAATGTCCTCGCGGATCGAACCAGTGGCGAACTGCACACTCACGGATTGTCGCTCATCGGTGAAGAACCGGCGCGCCGACAGCATGAACGAATTTCCCGACGAACCACCGTCGACGTGATTCACGCGGACGTCGAAGAGAAAATCGCGCTCGTACGCACCCACCGAACCCGTGAAGACGTTCACCGCGTTGGCAAAGTTCAAGCGGCGGTAGCCAAGCGACCCCTCGAGCCGCAGCGGAAAGCTCGCGGACAGCTCGGTCGTCACGCTTGAACGCGGATACAGTGTCGCGGTCGGCGAGTAGCTGGCGCCGAGTGTCGCGTAGCCTCCTCCGAGCGTCGGGTATGCTTCGAGTTCGTACTTGTCGTCTCGCAGCCCGAACCTGGCGGCGTGCGACACTCGCGCAATGGCAGCACCAGCGTCGGTATTCTGACGAATGGCCGCGTGCGACTCGCGCAAGGGATCGCGGTGATCCGCCCAGCTATCGTAGTCGAAGGCTACCGTCGCCTCCGCACCGTGGACGTCGTGACGCAGGAGGTCACGGAGTGAAACGATGTCGGCACGAGTGGGGGCAAGTGCTCCCGCACGTTCGACTGCGGTAAGTGCTTCCGGCTTGCGATTCAATTGGCGAAGCGATCGCGCACTCGCGACCAGCAGCTCCACGTCATTCGGATGCGACGCAAGCCACTCGGCAGTGAGGCGGTTTGCGCGAGACGGATGACCCGACCAGAGTTCGACATACGCCAGTGCTTCGATTGCATCGCTGTTCCCTGGCTGTCGCGCCAGGACGTCGCGCAGCTCGCGTCGCGCGCTGTCGAAGTCGCGATCACGCGCCAACGCGCGCGCATGTGCCACCGGGTCTGTGGCCTGCGCGCGTGCGATGGGCGAAGCACCCATGAGGAGAAGAGTCGCAATCGCTGCCTGGCCGACCGCACGAAACTGGCGCTTCACGTGCCCGCCGCGGCCACAGGCGTCCGCCGCTCGTTGCGGTCGAACTTGTTCCAGCCCTTCTCCTTCCGCAGAAACTCCCACCAGCCGCGCAAGCCAGCATACAGGACGATCGGCCGATACAGGATGATGTCGAGCGGGCCCAGCACGAGCATTCGGATCAGCGCGCTCAATCGATAGTCCCTGAACGCGACATCGTGGAGCGACAGCGCAAGCGTCGTGGGAATAGCGGTCACGAAGACCATCATCCCGACGAACGCCAGATATGCGGGCCAGTCGAGCATCCCAAGCCATATCGCCAGCAAGAGCGTGAGCACCGAAAAGAATTGCATCAGCGGAGCGAGACACTCGAACACCCAGTAGTACGGAACTCCGATCATCCCCACCGTGCCGTAACTCGGCCGCCCGAACATGACCTTGTAGTGCCAGATCGTCTCGAGCGTTACGCGTTGCCAACGCGCGCGCTGGCTGATCAAGCTGCGAATGGTGTTTGGGCCTTCCGTATGCGCGACCATCTTCGGCAACGAGATGATGCGGTATGGGCGCTTTTCCCGAAGGAACTTTTCGTGAATGCGAAACGTCATCTCGATGTCTTCGCAGGTGAACTTCGGAGAGAAGCCGCCCATTTCGAGAATGACGTCGCGCCGCCAGATGCCGAACGCACCCGAGATGCACAGCATGCACTCGAGGCGACTCCATGCGGCGCGATACGCGACGAACGAACGCATCAAGTCGAGATGCTGAAAGTCGGCGAGCAGATGCAAGTTCGTTTTCCGGGCTGCGTGCGGTGACGCACGCAACACCTCGGGTTCGAGGCTGATGCCGAACAAGCTCGTCACGCCTACGATGCGCCCTGGATCCTTCACGACCAGCGCCATCGCCTTCAGCAGTGCGTCGCCCGCGAACATCGTGTCGCCATCCGCACAGCAGAGATAGGGATAGCGTGCGAAGTTCACTCCGCAGTTCAGCGCATCCGCCTTGCCACCGTTCTCCTTTGACACGACGATCAACCGCGGATCGGTGCGGCTCCGGTACACCATCCGCACTGCGTTCGCATCCAGCGTCTGCCGATAGAACACCTTCCTCGGCTCCAGGTCGAACGCCTCGATGAGCACGGCGAGCGTCTCATCTGTGGACCCGTCGTCAACGATGATGACCTCGAACTCGGGATACGCCTGCGCGAGCAGCGAACGGGTCGCGGGAACGACCATCATCGCTTCGTTGAACGCCGGCGCGATGAAGGTGACTGGCCTCGTGTAGCGCGAGCCCAGTACGGCGTCGTAGTCCTCGACGTCATCCTGGCGACGCCGAAATACACTCTCGATGATGCCGACGACGAACATCACCAGCACGACCAAGGTGAACATCGCGGTGTAGATACCCATCACCACGATCGACCAGTGTACGATTGTCTCGACGACTGCGCGTGAGACGATCACCCGGACGTCGCGGCGACGAACTGCAAGCGAGTCATGAGGCTTTCGATATCGGCGTGAAGGTCCGGTTTCGATCGTGCAATCGCGGCGTCGACCATGGCAGGTCCGCCTTCGCGGAACGCGCGCCCCAATACGTCCAAAATGTCGGCGCTTGGTTGGACGCCACGTCCAATGTCTTCCATCGTGCGGTCGATAAGGCCGAGATTCTGCAGTACCTCGGCAGCACTATTGCGCGCGAATGTGTCGGACGAGTCGAGCTGCTCCGCCACTTCGCGCCAGACACCAGGGCCCAACGCGACCAATACTTCCTTGGCGGCCAGGCGAACTTCCCACGCGATGTCGGCCAACGACGAGGTGATGTGAGCGGCAAGTACGCGACGCGAGTCCGTATCCTCGTCGAGTGCGCCGTGTCGCGAGAACACGCGAATGGCCGCCGTTCGGACAAAGGGCGTTGGATCCGTGAGCAGTCGTAGTGCAACGGGAAGCGCGCGCTCCCAATCCATGACGCCAAGCGTCAACACCGCGGCCTTGCGAACCGTGGCATGCGCATCGTTGGTAAGCACTTCGACCTCGTGCGCCAACTCCAGACTGCCCGGATACCTGAACAGGAGTGATACAGCCCAATAGCGCACCTCGACCGTCTGTGAGGCGAGTAACGGTCGCAACAAATCGTCGATCGGGACTGGAAACGCATCCAGTTGCGTTGCGATGCGCGATGGCGAGTATGATCGCGCCTGCAGCGCGGCGATGAGGATTGCCGCCGCGCGTCGATCGCCGAGTTGCTGGAGGGCGACCGACGCTGCGCTGGCGACGTCGGGATCGGTGTCGAACACGGCCGTTTCGAGCAGGTCATACACTTCCGTCGCGCGAAGGCGTCCCAGCGCGAACAGCGCGGCGATGCGCGTCCACTTGCGGCGACCGCGCGCCGGCGACGCGTCCGAGATCATGCGCGGTAGTCCCCATCGGTCGAGTGCGTAGGCGGCGCAAATCTCCGTCAGCCAATTCGGGAATGACGTACTCACGATCATGCGGTAGACCGCTCGCCTCGATTTGCGCGAGAGGATTGCGCGAATTGCGGGAGACCGCTCGAGCGGCGGAAGCGATGCGAGCGAGGGATCGGTGAGTTGGCGCGCGATGTCGACCAGCCTGCGCTGGCCCTGCTCGTAGAGCAGGCGGTTGACGACGACCAGCGACGTTGATCCAACCCACAAAACCAGCGTGACGATCAAACCGAAAAACAGAAGGGCTTCCGCGTCTGTCGGAACCCTTGGGACCATCAAAATGAGACTACTCGCAAACTACGGTCACCGTATCGACTGGAGCGGTACGTCTGAGTCTTCTTCCTTGCTCTAATGCAATCGTCGTGACAAACATTCGAACATCAGCCCGCTTCGCCGGAGCCGTACCAGAGATTCGAAGTGGACGCCATCGTCCTCTCAGCTGGACAGCCTCAGTTTCTCCAGCCGTAGAGAAAAAGTCCTAACTCCTTCAGGAGCGGTGAGTTAGCGACCTACACTCTCCCTCGATAGTCGTGGTATCGCGCATGCCTTGTTGAGCGGTACGCCCAAGCTCACTCTCTCGGGCGCCTCATTTCGGAGACTTCAATGCGCAATGCATCGTTCGCACTCGCCGGCTTGGCTGTCAGCGCCGCACTCATCGTCGCACCAGTAACGTCTCAGGCGCAGTCACGCCTACCTGGGCGCTCTGGTGGCGTGACTCCCGCCAGCACGTTGTTCGACGTCACGCCCTATGCCGGATACATGATCTTCGGCGACTTTCTGACAGGCCCACTCGGCACGTCGTTGACCAATGCGCCGGCGCCGATTTATGGCGCGCAGCTCGGGATGAAGATCGCGCCCAATGTCTCGCTCATTGGTAACCTGGCGACATCGAGCAGCAACATTAATGTCGGGGTTCCGTTCCTCGGCGGCGTGTCGGTCGCGCAAAGCTCGCTGGTGCTCTACGACATGGGATTGCAGCTGGACATCCCGGTGACGTCGGCCTACGGAGCGACGTTTTCGCCGTTCCTGCAAGCTGGCGTGGGCGGCATGCACTACAACATCACGGAGTCCATCGTTTCCACGACGTCGACGAATCTCGCCGGCAATGTTGGCGTGGGCGCTGACATCGCCCTCGGCAAGGGAATGGGGCTGAGCCTGATGGCGAAGGATTA
>JBDTMO010000403.1:0-5464 GCA_039934235.1 bacterium
CATCGCAATTGGCGTCAGGTCCTTCCACGGAATGGTGTCCTTCTCGACGCCGATGTTCTTGTGCTTGCCGGTAGGGCTGAAGAACAAGACCTCGTAATTCTTCGAATCGATGAGGTACCGCTCGCGATCGTAGACGTTGGGAAGTGAGTCAGCGCCGGGCGGACCGTTCTTACCAATCTCCGTAAGCACAGCCTGCTTGGTCATTCCAGTATCGACCTTCTGGACGCGCGCATCGTCCTTGTGACAGGCGCCGAGCAGCACCATACCGCCTATGGCAGCGACGGTGAGTCCACGTATTCCGACAAAATTGTGCATCGAGTGCCTCGAGGTATTCTGAGTTGGAAGGTCGCCGAATGGACAGGCGAACCTGTGAAATCTAGGCTGGAACGGTGGTGGCTGCTACCCGCTCGAGATCACAGAGGTCCAGCACAACAGCCTCGAGCGCGAACACATCAGCGAACCCATTCACGACATGTACGCGCGCCAATCGCGCCAGCTCGCCCTCAGACGATGTGTGCAGGAGAGCCGGCGGTTGAGGATCATGCAGCCCTGCGGGGCCGCGCACGCCGTCCAGTTCACGCGCGATCGAGCTCATCTCCACATCGCTGATCCCGCACGGAACGATAAGGTCGAAGAACGAGAGATCGGTCGTCACATTCAGCGCGAAGCCGTGCCACGTAACCCAGTCTCGTGCATGCACGCCGATGGATGCAAGCTTCCTCCCGCCGCTCCAAACCCCAGTAAGACCGGCCTTCCGCTCACCCGCGATGCCGAATGGCTCCAGCCCTCCAATGAGTGCGGCTTCGACCTGTCGCAAATACCAGTGGAGATCCTGCTTGTGACGCTTGAGGTCGATGATCGGGTACCCAACGAGCTGCCCTGGGCCATGAAACGTCACGTCGCCGCCCCGCTCTACTTCGTGCAGCTCAACGCCGCGCGTAGCGAGCAGGGCGGGAGACGCGAGCAAATGCTTGTCCTTGGACGACCTACCAAGCGTTACGACCGGGGGATGCTCGACGAGAAGTAGAAGGTCCTCGTCGAACGCACCAGCGATGCGCGCGCGAGCCACCGCGCGCTGGAGCGCGAGGCACTCCGCGTAATCCAGAGTGCCGAGATCGCAAACAAGGAGTTGGCGGCTCAGCACGATGCAGGTCCTTCGCTGCGCTCAGCAGCCAAATTGGGCAGCCTGCGCGCGGACCGTTCACCGTTCACCGTTCACCGTTCACTCTCAGGCGTGGATCATCTTGCCTAACGAGTCGAGCGACGCCTCGGCAATCGCCTCCGACAGCGTCGGGTGCGCGTGAACGGCCAGTTCGATCTCTTCGACCGTGTACTCGTTTGTGCGCGCCAACACGAGCTCGTGGATCAACTCCGTCGCGTGCGCACCAACAATGTGCGCGCCGAGGATTTCTCCATACTTCGCGCCGCGAATGATCTTCACAAACCCTTCCGTCTCGCCAGACGTGCGCGCACGGCCGGACGCCATGAATGGGAACTTGCCCACCTTGTACTCGAGCTTCTGATCCTTGCACTGTTGTTCCGTCAGGCCAACCGACGCCACTTCAGGGTGGCAGTACGTCGCGCCAGGAACATTCGAGTAGTCCAGCACCTGCGCATGCTGGCCAGCAAGCACCTCGGCGAGGATGACACCTTCGCGCTCGCCCTTGTGTGCGAGCATCGGCGGGCCAGCAACGTCCCCAATCGCATAGATGCCTTTGACGCTTGTCTCCATGCGCTCGTTGATCTTCACGAATCCGCGATCGGTCAGCTGCACACCGACTTCCTTCAATCCGAGATCCTCGATGTTCGGCGCACGACCGGCCGCAACGAGGACGACGTCGGCTGTCAGATCCTTCTTCGCGCCGCCCGATTCGACGCTCATGGACACCGAGTCCTTGCCCACCTTGACGCCTGAGATCTTCGCGCCGGTGAGCACATCGATCTTCCGCTTCTTGAACGCCCGTTCGACTTCCTTGGAGCAGTCGGCGTCCTCAACGGGAAGTACGTTCGGCATCACTTCGATGAGCGTGACCTGCGAACCAAACGCGCTGAACACGTCGGCGAACTCACACCCGACAGCGCCGGCGCCAACGATCGCGACTGTCTTCGGCGCCTTCTCGAGGACCAGTGCTTCATCCGACGAGATGACTGTCGTCTTGTTGAGCTCAAGTCCGATCTGCGCCAGCCCCTTTACGCGCGACCCCGTGGAAACAACGACGGCTTTCTTTGCTTCGTGCTTCTCTTCTTTACCGTCCGGAGATTTTACAGAGACACTCGTCGCAGACACGATCTTAGCCGAGCCCCTGATCCATGTGATCTTGTTCTTCTTGAACAGGAACTCGACGCCTTTGGAGTTTTGGATACTCACGGCGCGTGAGCGCTTCATCGCCACGCCGAAATCCAACTTGACGTCACCAGGCGTTACCCCGAACTCCGCGGCCTTCTTCATCTTCTCGGCGAGTGACGCCGCCTCGAGCAACGCCTTGGCAGGAATGCAGCCCCAGAGCACGCAGGTTCCGCCAAGGCCGTCGCGTTCGACGACGCCAACGGAGAGGCCAAGTTGGGCGCAGCGAATGGCACCCACATAACCGGCGGGCCCACCGCCGATGAAGATCACGTCGTATATAGCCATGAGAGGGGCTGGTCTGGTCGGTGGTTACAGTGATGCAAGCGTCGCGTAGAACAGCACGTCGTGATACGCGAGGATGAGGTATTGCATGACGACGAACAAGGCGGTCGAGCGGACGGCGGCAGCAACGCGGGAATCGCCATACATCCGCCGCAATCCCAGATAGATATAGCTACCCATGGCCACGAACAACGCCGCAATCAGCGCTGGTTCCGTCGACAGGACACTGAGTGCTGCCTCGGAAACGTTGAATGCGCGAAGTGCCTTGTAGACGCCAACGAACAGCGGAGTGACGACAATGCCGGCGAAGAAAAGAAAGAACGCATACACGTGCACGCTGAAAACGAGATGCTCGGCGAAGCGGTGCCGGCCAGGCAGGTACAGGAAGAGCATGGCGAGCGCGAGGATCGGAATGCAGACGATCAACATGCTCTTCTTGAGATCCTGGAGTGTGTCGTCGAAGCGCGCTGCGAATACGGCCGGTGCCTCGAGAATCGGTACGCGCGGAGGGCGTCCACGCGCCTCACGCTTTGCCTCGACAGCCATCGCGCGGTCGATGCGCGTGCTGTTCGCCGCATCCTGCAGCTTTGCGGCGACATCACCATCGTAATCGGTGTAGTTCGCGTAGCTATACGAGAGCAGCCCGGTGTGCGGCTGAATGATGAAGAACACCAGGTTAAGCAGAACGAACAGCGACAGCGGCTTCATATACCGACTGCCGCGCCCGGCGAAGTACTCGCGGGCGAGCAGGCCCGGACGCAGGAGCAAAGCGCCGAGCGTTGCCAGAAGTCGGCCGTCGAGGCTGGTGAATTCGTGCACTGTATCGTGCAGGAATCCAGAGACTGTGAGATCGTGCTCAGTCATGCGCTTCTGGCCGCACGCGGCGCAGTACGCAGCGACCGGACCCTTACCGCAGTTGGCGCACCATGTGTCGTCCAGAGCAGAGCGAATGACGTGCTCTTCGCTCCGCAGAAGCAATTCCTTCGCTTCGCTCAGGCTGATGGTGCGCCCCGCAGTCACTAGTACACCAGCATTAGCGGGTTCTCGACGAGTCGGCGCAATGTCTGGAGGAACTTCGCGCCGATGGCGCCGTCGATGATGCGGTGATCGCAGCTCATCGTGAGGCGGACGCGCTGCCGTATCACTGCTTCACCATCGATGACGACCAGCTTGTCCTCGCTCGTGCCGATGGCGATGATCGCGGCCTCCGGCGGGTTGATGATCGCCGTGAACTGGTCGATGCCGAACATGCCAAGGTTGCTGACGGAGAACGTCGAGCCTGTAAACTCTTCTGGCTTGAGCTTCCGTTCGCGCGCGCGCTTGGCCAGCTCCTTGGCTTCGCGCGAGATCTCGCTCATGCGCTTCTTGTCCGCATCCCAGATCACCGGCACGATGAGTCCATCGTCGGTAGCGACGGCCATGCCGAGGTGGACGCGATTGTGGTAGCGAATGTGATCGCCGCCCCAGTGCGCGTTGACCTCTGGATGCTGCGAGAGAGCGACGGCAATGGCCTTGAGCAGGACGTCGTTCACCGACACCTTGAACTCGGGTCCAAGTGCGGCCATGGCGGCGCGCATCTCCATTACGCGAGTGAGGTCGAGCTCCGCCGTCAGGTAGAACGTCGGGATTGGGCCGATGGACTCGCCGAGTCGTTTGGCGATGATCTTTCGGATCTGTGTGAGCGGGACATCTTGGTAGTCCGGTGACTGCCCGCTTGCGGCGCGCTGCGCGCTTGCTGCGCTCGACTGACCGCTCGGCTGCTGCGCAGCCTCGCTTGACGGGGGACGGCTAACGGCAGCTGCTTCGATGTCGCGTTTGATGATGCGGCCGTTCGGGCCCGAACCCTGAACAGAACTGATGTCGAGGCCCTTCTCGGTCGCGAGCCGACGGGCAAGGGGAGAAGATCGAGTAGGGCCTGTCGGGGCAGATGGTGTCGCAGCTGCAGCGGGTTCCACCGTCAAGGCCGGCGCGGCAGCGCTGGCCGGGCTGTCCGCCGTCGAGGCCGGCGCCTTGGCGACGGCCGTGCTGTCCACCGCCGGCGCAGCCGCAGGCGCACCCACAAGCGCATCGATATTCTCATCGGCCGCGGCAATCACGCCGACGAGCGTGCCGACCGGCACCGCGTCGCCTTCGTTGATAAGGCGCTTCCGAAGCACGCCATCGCCACGAGCGACGAGCTCCATGATCGCCTTGTCCGTTTCCACTTCGCCGATCGGGTCGCCTGTCTTGACGGCGTCGCCCTCGTTCTTGAGCCACTTGACGAGCTTTCCCTCTTCCATCGTGGGGGAAAGCGCTTCCATGAAGACTTTGGTTGCCATGGTTGTGACTCGGGTCAGTCGAGATACATGACTTTACGAACTGCAGCGATTGTCTTGGGCAGATCCGGCTTGGCGGCCTTTTCGAGACTCTTGGTGTACGGCATTGGCGTGTCCGCCTGATGTACGCGTACGACTGGCGCGTCGAGATTGTCGAAGCACTCGCGCTGGATGTAATCGACAACCTGTGCGCCCACACCGCACACTTCCCATCCTTCCTCGAGCACTACGGCACGGTTCGTCTTATTCACTGACGCGGCAATTGCCTCGACGTCCATCGGCCGAATCGTGCGCAGATCGACAACGTCGATATTGATGCCTTCCTTTGCGAGCTGGTCGGCGGCCTGCATGGCGACCAGCACCATCTTGCCGTGGGTGATGATCGAGCAGTGATCACCCTCACGCTTCAGGTCCGCTTTCCCAATGGGGATGATATAGTCCTCGTCCGGCACTTCACCCTTGGTATTGTACAGCATCTCGCCCTCGAGAAAGCACACCGGATTGTCGTCGCGAATGGCGC
>JBDTMO010000404.1:0-5439 GCA_039934235.1 bacterium
GGCCACCGTCCGGGCGACAACCTGTTCGGCAACAGCATCGTTGCGCTCGACGTAAGGACAGGCGTTCGCAAATGGCACTTCCAGATGGTGCATCACGACATCTGGGATTACGACGCGCCAATGTTTCCGAACCTGCTCGACATCACGGTCAACGGCACGCGGCGCAAGGCGATTGCGCAGACAACGAAGCAAGGTTGGGTCTACGTGCTCGACCGGGCCACCGGTGCGCCGATTTGGCCAATCGTCGAGACACCAGTGCTTCAGAGTGACGTACCCGGCGAACAGACGTCCGCCACACAACCCATTCCGTCCAAGCCGGCGCCATACTCGCAACAAGGCCTCGTGGAATCCGATCTCATCGATTACACGCCGGCCATCAAGGACTCTGCGCTCAAGCTCGCAAGGCGCTGTCGCATGGGCCCGTACTATATCCCTGCAGAGGTCGCGGACGGATCAGGGCCGCGCGGTCTCACGTGCGCGTGGTATGCGCCCGGTGCGAGTGGCGGTGTAAACATCGACGGTGGCGCCGCGGTGGATCCAGAAACTGGAATGCTGTACGTCGCGTCGCAAAGTGGCCTGAGCACGATGCAACTCAAGAAGGATCCGTGCTCAGAGTTCCGTTACAGCTCACCGCACGACAGCTGCGGACTACTCGGCGCCGTGGCGGCTCCGGCGGGATATCAGCCGCCCAAGGACGGCGCACGCGGTGGCGACTTTGCGGCGCGCTCGAGCGGCACCACCATCGGCGGCGTGTCCATACTCAAGCCCAAGCAACTCGGCGGCATCATCGCGTACGACATGAACACCGGTGACAAGGCGTGGTGGACGCCGAACGGCGGCAAGACACCTCCGGTCACCTCGAACGATCCGCTCTTCGCCGGCGTGCAGCTTCCTCCGTCCACTGGTGGCCGAGGGCAGCCACAGGTGATCACGACGAAGTCGCTGATGATTTACGGCACGGGGCGCAGCGGCGGACCACCGGGGCCGGCGCAACTCTACGCGGTGGACAAGTCCACGGGCAAACAGGTTGGCGCAGTGAACATTCCGTCCAAGACGTCTGCGGTGCCGATGACGTTCATGCACAACGGCAAGCAGTACATCGTCTTTGCGACGGGCGCGTCGACGGCCGCGTCGCTCGTGGCACTCACGCTGCCGAAATAGCAATTGTCATCCTGAGCGAAGTCGAAGGATCTGCACCCATGACGTCTGTCATCCTGAGCGAAGTCGAAGGATCTGCACCCATGACGTCTGTCATCCTGAGCGAAGTCGAAGGATCTGCACCCATGACGTCCGGATCCTTCGACTCGCTTCGCTCGCTCAGGATGACAAATACTACGGAATGCGCTCGTAGCGCTTGAGCGACTTGGGACCCACTTCCGCGCCGTAGATATTCCCACGAGCATCAACCGCCACTCCTTCAGCGGCACTGGTGCTCGGGGGATTCTCCGCCGGGTCCGGGATGAAGGCCGTGAGTGAACCGTCTTTCGCGCTCCCAATGCGAATGCCGCGCTTCCAATCCTTGCGCGTTGGCGCAACGGAACCCGACTCCGAATCGGCGACGTAAATGCGATCGCTCGCGTCGATGTGAATGCCACTCGGCCGGCTGAACTGGTACCACGTGTCGAGTCGCTTGCCGTCCTGGTCGAAGATCACGATGCGATTGTTGCCGCGATCTCCGACGAACAATCGGCCGCGCGAATCCATCGCCAGCGCGTGCGGTTGATTGAAGTCGTCTGGTCCGCTGCCGAGCGTCCCCCACGCCTTGATGAGCGTTCCGTCGCGCTTGAACTTGTAGACGCGCGCTGTCGAACCCGGCGTCGACGAATGTCCTTCTGCCACGAAGAAATCGCCATTCGGCGCGACGAGGACATCGTTCGGCTGCCAGAAGTATTCCGCATCGCGCCCACCGCCCGGTTTGCCGAGCGTCAGGAGGAGCGTGCCGTCGGGGCTGAATTTGAAGACCTGGTGACCCCACGCCGGCCTGCTGGAATCAATCGCCACACCGGTCGGCGCGCGCGTGCAGGAACAGTCCGTCACCCACACGTTGCCTTCATGATCGACGGTAAGGCCGTGCGGTGATTGAATGAGTCCGGCGCCAAACGCGCGCACGAGCTTCCCGGTCTCATCGAACTTGAGGACGGATGGAAGGGACGAACCAACGCAGCTATTGAAGCCGCATCGCTCGGCCACCCAGACACTGCGCCCATCCGGGTCGATGTCCACGCCGCTGGTGGAACCCCACGTTCGACCGTCCGTCAGCCTCGCCCAACCCTCAACCGTGCGATAAGGATTGGGTCCGCCGTTCGTCGGCGTTGCGGCAGGCGACTGTGCAACCGCTGTCGCGCAGAGGACAAACAGCGTTGCAGTGAATGCAGCAATCGTAGTGCGCATATATGTTGTCATCCTGAGCGAGCGGAGCGAGTCGAAGGATCTGCACCAGGGTTGTCATCCTGAGCGAGCAGAGCGAGTCGAAGGATCTGCACTCCAGGCCTTACTCCACGGCCATGCATTCGATTTCGACACGCGCGTTGCTCGCGAGACCACTGACTCCGGCCGCCGTGCGGGCGGGCCGCTTGTCGGGTGCGAAGAAGGTGACATAGACCTCACTCATCGCCGGCCGCTCATTCACGTCGGCGAGCAACACGATGCACTTCACGACCTTGTCCATCGATGAACCGTTGCGCTCGAGCAACGACTTGATGTTCTGCATCGCCTGACGCGTTTCTGAAGCGATGCCACCAGCGGCGAGCTTGCCAGTGCTGTCCGTCCCCAGCTGCCCCGCGAGAAAGATGAATCCGTTGGCTCGCACGAATGGCGAGAACGGTCGAGCAGCGCCCGTCGAGGCCGGAAACTGCGGAGAGGGTGCAGTGGCTGGCTTGGCGCTGGAACACGCGGACGCCAACAGGAGGAGGGCGGAGCTTGTCAATTGGAAAATGGATCGGCGCATGGGGAAGCAATTAAGGAATCACGAGGCGGAGGCGCAGCTTTGCTGTCGTCCTGAGCGCAGCGAAGGACCTGCACCTGTTGGGCTTCGAGCGATGATGCGATTCAGAACATGGAAAGGCAACCGCCCGACTACCCGCCTCGGGCGTAACGATGCACCTTGTCGCACTCGTCACCCTCACCCGGATCCTCCGATGCGCGTTGCCCGACTGTTCACTCTCGCCAGCATCCTGCTTGCGGCCTGCGCCCCGCGCGGCGGCATCACGAGCGCTCCGTCTTCCTCGAGCAACGAGTACGACGTCATCATCGAAAACGGTCGCGTGATCGACGGCACGGGCGCGGCCTGGTATTACGGCGACGTCGCACTACGCGGCGATCGCATTGCCGCCATCGGGCCGCGTGGTGCTTTCGCGCGCGCGCACGCGACGTCACGCGTCGACGCAGCCGGCCACGTCGTGGCGCCGGGATTCATCGACATCCAGGCGCAATCGTACGACAACTTCATGGTCGGCGACGGCAAGGCCCTGTCGATGATCACGCAAGGCATCACAACCGCCATACTCGGCGAAGGCAGCACGCCGGCGCCGGCGAACGACAAGCTGCTCGCCCTCGAGACTGATACCACATCGCTCGCGCTGATGCGCCGCTTCATGGGCCCGCACGGTTTCGGCGATTGGCTGCAATTCATGGTGACGCGCGGCGTGTCGCAAAACGTCGGCTCGTTTGTGGGCAACGGAACGGTGCGCGTGTATGGCAAGGGCGGCTCGATGGGGCAGGCATCGCGCGTCGAAGTGGATACGATGCAGGCCATGGTGCGCCGCGCCATGCAGGACGGCGCGTTCGGCATCGCCAGTGCGCTCATCTACCCGCCGAACACGTACGCCAACACCGAAGAGCTGATCGCGATCAACAAGGCGGCTGCACCATTTGGCGGCGTCTACATCACGCACATGCGCAGCGAGGGCGACAAGTTTCTCGAAGCCATCGACGAAGCTATTCGCATTGGCAAGGAGGCCGGCGTGCCAGTGGAGATCTACCACTTGAAGGCGAGCGGCGTTCGCAACTGGCCCAAGATGAGGCTCGCCATCGCCAAGATCGATTCGGCGCGCTCGGCAGGGCAGGACGTGCAAGCGGACATGTATCTCTACCCGGCCGGTGGCAATTCCTTCGCGAGCTGCATTCCTCCCAGGTATGCCGCGGACGGCAAGCTGCTCGACAACCTGAAAGACCCCGCGCTGCGCGCGACGATTGTGCAGGAAATGCACGCTCGCGACGCCGGCTACGAAAACCTCTGTGAGATCGCGACGCCGTCGAATGTCATGGTCATGGGATTCACGAAGCCCGAGTACCAGCAGTTCGAAGGGAAACGCCTCTCGGAAATCGCCACTGCGCTCAACAAGGACTGGGCCGAGGTGATCATCGACCTCAATGTCGCGGAGAAGGCTCGGCTGGGGGAGATCCTCTTCCTCATGAGCGAAGAGAACATCGCGAACCAGATTCGTCAGCCGTGGATGAAGTTTGGAACAGATGCAGAGTCGTCGGACCCTGCGACGGCCAAGGGACTCACGCATCCGCGCGGGTACGGCAACGTCCCTCGGCTCTTCGGCAAGTATGTTCGGGAAGAGAAGGTGACGACGCTGGAAGACGCAGTGCGCAAGGCGTCATCCGCCGTTGCCACGCGGCTGTCACTCGCAGATCGCGGTGTGATCAAGCAGGGAATGAAGGCCGACATCGTGGTGTTCGACCCGAACACGATCATCGACAACGCGACGTTCGATAAGCCGCACCAGCTATCGACAGGAGTGCGTGATGTGTTTGTGAACGGCACCGCGGTGGTGCGCGACGGAAAGCACACCGGCGCCAAACCCGGTCAAGTCGTGACGGGCCCGGGCTACGTTCACTAGCATGTCACGACTTTCGTCGCGATAGTCGCGCGGGGTGTAGTTGAAACGCGGAGCCGCGCGCCGTACGGTACGCTTGAAAGCCGCGTCGATCGATGGTAAAGGCAGTGCTGATGGATAACGCGTGGCCGAGCACGACGAGGCTCGCGTCGGCGAAGTCCATGGGGACGTCGGAATAGCGGTCCATCAACCGCGAGGCTTCGCGCAATGCAGGGAGCTCGAGTCCAAGCACTGGGATTTCAGCTGCAACCAGAAAGTCGATGACGATGGCGGCACGCGCGCCGCCGCGCGCCACCATGTGACATGCTTCGGTCACGACGGCTCGGAGGTGACACATCGATCCGCGAGCAACTCCATGTCGCGCGCGCAGTCGCGGTGCCACTGATCCCGCGCATCGAGCGTCGCCACGATTGGTCCGGTATCGAGCAGGACGTCGCGACGCCGTTCGATTTTCACTCGCGCCAGTTGTGTTCGCGCAGGCGCCGCGCAAGCTCGTCGCGTTCGACCGCAGGCCGATCAAGTGCAACTGCCCCGATGAATAGCGCAAGACGTTCGCGCACGGCAAGCGGCTTGGCGACACGCGCTTTTGCTGTCC
>JBDTMO010000405.1:0-5422 GCA_039934235.1 bacterium
CCGAATAGTCGGGAACATCTGATGTACGAAGGAGCGTGTCCAGATAGTCAGCGACTTCAGTCAGGGAAACGGCTGTCACAACTACTTCCTTGCGGCAAGGGGCGTGAAACGTCCCGCTCGCATTTCGGCCCGGACAGAGTCCACTGCGTGCAACGTCGCTGGCGGCACGCTCGCCTGTAACGCTGGGTTGATCACGAGTGACACGACATCGCTCGACGAACCGAGCTTGATGACACGCGCCTTGAAATGGCCTTCCTTCACTTCGCGGGCAACGGTGATGAAGGCATGTGGCAAATCGATAACGACGCTGCCGATCGTGACGTCAGGTGCAACCGTATTCTGGTTTGAGTTGGATCCGACGATGAGTACTTTCCTGGTCTCTCTCGCGGCCTGAAACGCGCCCAGTCCAGCGGCGTCGGCGTTCTGAAAAATGACGTCCGCACCGCGCCCAATTTGTGCGAGGGCTTGCTCCTTTCCCGCGCTGACGTCTTCCCAATTGCCAATGAACGAACGGAGGACGCGAACTTTCGAGTTGACCGCCTTGGCTCCTTCCTCGAAGGCAGCAAAGCTCTCCGTTACCGGAGGTAGCTCGGTGCCGCCAATCACGCCGATGACGTTTGACTTGGTCATGGTGCCCGCAAGCATGCCGGCGAGATATGAGGCGTCAGCAAAACCAAACTCTATTCCGCCGACGTTCCCACCGCTCGAGGAGCTGGAGGTCGTGACATAGATGGTCTTGGGGAAGTCAGGGCCCACGCGCTTTGCAGCGTCCTGAAACTCGAAACCGTGCCCAAATACAAGATCGTAGCCCTGCGATCCATACTGCCGGAACTGCTCCTCAAACTCGGCAGGCGTCTTGGTTTGGATGTGGCTGATGCTGGCGCCGAGGCTGTCCCGGATGCGCAGGAGTCCTTGGTAGGCGCCGCCGTTCCACGACTGATCGCTAATGGGACCAGGTGTGAGCAACGCGACCCTGAAGGGCTTCGCAGCGGGACTCTTGGTCTTGTCAGCGGGCGCAGGTTCTTTGCTGACGCAGCCGAGGATGGAGGCTGCGACGGCAATGTGGACAAGGGTGGAAAACTTCCGTATTACGCGCATTGTGCCGATATAAGTAGTTAAACAGCAATGGATTATGCGCATGTGGAAAAATCCCAGCCAAGCATACACATCCGTTTTCAATTAGTCCGTGCTAGTCAAAGTCGCTGCGCGACGCACCCAGCACGATGTCGAGGACTCGCTCGAGATCGTCATGGCTGAAGAAAGAGATACGCACGACGCCACGCTCGTTTCCAAGCGCCTGCACCGAAACATCCGTTTGTAGACGACGGCGAAGCTGTTCTTCCACGCGTCGTGCGGCTGGGTCGGACGTCTGCGCTGATTGTGCGTGAGCAGGCGCCGATGATTTCTTCGGCTTGAGACCGTCGCCAGAGAGCTCGCGGGCCCGCGACTCGACATCACGAACGGACAACTGTCGAGCGACAATTTCGTTGGCAAGCTCGAGTTGTCGCTTCTCGTCCTTGATCGCGAGCAGGGCACGCGCGTGGCCCGCGGAAATATGCCCGCGTTCGACCATTGACCGAATAGCGGCAGGCAACGATAAAACGCGAAGCAGATTTGTGATGGTTGTGCGGTCCTTCCCGACGGCGTCAGCAACCTGTTGCTGTGTCAGATCGAACTCTTCAATAAGTCGCTGATAGCCCTCTGCCTCTTCGAGAGCATTCAGATCAGCGCGCTGAAGGTTCTCGACCAGCGCCAGCGTGAGCATGGCGCGATCGTCAAAATCGCGCACGATCGCTGGAATCTCGGTCCAGCCAAGACGTCCAGCCGCGCGAAGCCGTCGCTCTCCCGCGACAAGCTCCCAACCGCCACCGACACGTGCGCGTACGGTGATTGGCTGAAGGAGACCGCTCGCGCGTATCGAGGCTTCAAGCTCGGCAAGCTCAGACTCGGTAAAAACACGCCGCGGTTGAAAGCGATTTGGCGCAACATCCGCTACTCGAACGGTCTGAAGATCCGTTGTGGTCCGACTCGGGATCGTCCCAGAAGATGGTGCCGTTTCGCGCTGCGACTTCGCAGTCGAAATGAGTGCCTCGAGCCCTCTACCAAGTCGCCGCGGCGCATCGGCACTCATGTGGACGCCTCGCGTGAACTGAGACCGGACGCCTTCGACACTGACACATCATCAGGAATTGGCTGCGACGCTGCCTTCGCCTCACGGTCAATCAATTCGTCGGCGACAGCCATGTACGCCTGCGCACCAATACTCTGCACATCGTACAACACGATTGGTTTCCCGAAACTCGGCGCCTCTGCAAGGCGCACATTTCTGGGGACAACCGTATCAAAAACCTGCGAGCCAAAGTACTCGCGCGCATCTGCCGCTACTTGCCGCGAAAGGTTGAGCCGAGCGTCATACATGGTGAGTAGAACGCCTGATATGCCCAGTGAGGGGTTCACCCCGTGCTGAATGAGATGCACGGTGTTGAGGAGCTGGCTCAGGCCCTCCAGCGCATAGTACTCGCACTGGAGTGGAATAAGCAGCGTATCCGCCGCCGCAAGCATGTTGAGCGTGATCAGCCCTAGTGATGGGGGGCAATCGATGAGGATGAAATCATATTCATCCCGCACCAGGGCCACCGCCTCCCGCATCCTACTCTCCCGACCCGGAGCGTTCACAAGCTCCACCTCAGCGCCGGCCAAATCGGGCGTTGCCGGCAGGACATCGAGTCGACTGAATTGTACCTCTCGCCTTCTTGCGTCCGCGATGCTGGATTCGCGAAGAAGTACGTGATAGGTAGTGGCGTCGAAGCTGCCTCGCTCTACTCCAACTCCACTGGTGGCATTTCCTTGTGGGTCGCCATCAATGAGAAGCGTGCGCTTTTCTGCGACCGCAAGGCTTGCTGCGAGATTGACGGCTGTTGTCGTCTTGCCGACACCACCCTTCTGATTTGCAATCGCAATGACGCGGGCCACGACAACTCGGCGCTGGAGGATAGTCCGTCCTACTGGGCGACGGTCCCCCAAGCTAACGAGAATTCCAGAAGGAGGCACGTGGCACATTCCCTCGAGCCGGATCACTATGTGCCACGTGACACACACGATCCAAAATAAAGAAGAGCTCGCCAGTGGTTGGCGAGCTCTTTTCGATAGTATGAACGTGTCTACGGGGAAAGCCGCGCCAATCAACCACCACCAAGCGGGATAAAGCGCCACTTTGCCTGTATGAAGACAGTTACGGTTTGCTGACCTGGATTCACGGGTGTTTCGACTTGCATTGCAGACTTTGAACGGATTGCCATGTCATACATGGGGCGAGGAGGTATGGTTGGTCCCCCGGTGGAGAGCTCGATCAGGCTCCCCAGCGTGCCCCCGGCAGCCTTTGCCATCGCTTCCGCATCGGCACGTGCACTCGCCACTGCCGCGGCGATTGCCTGACGCCGCCCTTCGTCAATCGAGGACGCGTAAAAGCTCAGGCTATTGATGAGATTTGCGCCGGCACCGAGCGCAGCGTCGACAATCACTCCTGCCTGTTCTGGTCGCTTCGTCTCAGCGCGAACGGTATTCGTGACAACGTATCCGGACACCTTTGGCGACCCGCCGTTCTTGTCGTACTGCATTTCCGGATAAACGGTGTAGCCCTCGGTGCCCAGTTGCTCTTTCGATAAGCCAAGCTTTCCAAGTGCGTCGAGGACAGCGCGGGTGCGCGAAGCGTTGTCGGATGCCGCGGCAGCGGCGGTCGTGGCTCGGGTTTGCACGTTGACCATGACGGAAGCGCGATCAGGTGTGACCTTGGCCTCACCCTGACCGGATGTGGCCAATATCGGCACGCTGGGCGCCATGGGGGATTGGGCCGCCAACTGAATGAGTGGGGCGAACGCAATCGCCGCGAATACGGCGGCGTAGCCCAGACGAATTCTAGAATTCATTGATCTCCTCGCTTGAAAGTCAGTTGCATTTATTAGTGACACAAAGATACTAATACGTCTCGTGCACCTTGCTATCGAATCGAGTGATTGTCCAGCGCTATCAGTGGAGACGTCGGGCGACGAATTCCTTGCACACGGAACGTGCCGGTGATGTGAACTCGCCACGCAATGTCGCGCGAGTGCCGAGGGACGCAGGAAACGCGCTTGGATTACTCGCGATTCGCCGACGAGTGGAGGAATGCGCTCCACCCGTGAAAAGCGCGGAAGACGCGACGACTCAAACGCACTGATGGTGCCAGACGGATCACAACCGACACATACACGTATGGATTTGGCACGTCGAAGCAGGTGCCAGTTCTGACAACAGCGAGGAACCCAACGAAAAAATGTGCAGGTCCGTCGACTCGGCGCGCTCAGGATGACAACACTAAACACACCGCTCCGACGATGACAACGCAGTGTCGCGCTGCGTCTAAGAGACAACCTGGTGCCCCTTACGCCTTTCGGCGCCGCACTCGACCGCGAGAGCTGGGCACATCTCGGCGGCGCCGCTCGATCTCGATTACAAGGTTCTGCAAGTCAGTCGGACTCACACCAGGCGCGCCCGCTGCCTGAGCCAACGTGAGTGGTTGAAGGCGCGAGAGCTTCTGTCGAGCTTCGAGCGAGAGCGACTGCATTTCGCTATACGGCAACGCAGCATCCAGTGGAAACTCACCCATCCGGCGGAGCTTGTCGGCTTGCGTACGTTCGCGGTCGAAGTAGCCCGAGTACTTGAGCTCGAGGTCCGTGCTGATCACCGCATCAGCGGGGAGGTCAGCGCCTACGCCCATCGCGCGAAAGAGATCGCCAAGAAAAATATGCTGGCGTCGGGCAACCTCGGACACTCGCACCGCATGTACGAGCGGCGTACTACCCGCGGCAGAAAGAACAGGTAACGCATCCTCTGGCCGCATGGACGTGGCATCGGCAAGCGCGCGTGCCTCCTCCTCCGCCGCAAGGCGACGCGCGACGACGGCCACCTCCTGCTCCGTGTAAAGACCAAGCCGCAGCGCAATCGGCGCGAGCCGACGGATAGCGTTGTCTTGCCGCACGGTGAGTCGAAACTCCGAACGTGATGTAAAGAGCCGATAGGGCTCATCCACACCACGCGTGACGAGATCGTCGACGAGCACGCCGATATACGACGACTCGCGCCCGAGCATCAGCGGCGACAGACCAAGCGCAAGCGCAGCTGCGTTTGCCCCCGCCACAACGCCCTGGCCGGCCGCTTCCTCATAGCCAGTTGTACCGTTGATCTGGCCCGCGAAGAACAATCCAGGAAGCGCGCGCACTTGCAGCGTCGCGTCGAGCTGCGTTGGCGGATAGTAGTCGTACTCGATGGCATACCCCGCACGTGTCATACGCGCGCGCTCGAGACCAGGCACGGAATGCAGGATCTCGAGCTGTATGGGCGCAGGCAATGACGTCGAAAGACCATTGACGTACATCTCGTGCGT
>JBDTMO010000406.1:0-5417 GCA_039934235.1 bacterium
GGCCGCATGAACATCACCATGATGACGTACAGGTAGTACCCCGCCGAAATCACGGTGGTCAGCACGAGGACGACGGCGAGCAGTGTCTGCGGTTCAGGCGCCTGCAACGCCGCCTTGAGCACGTACCACTTGGCGAAGAACCCAATGCCGCCAAAGATCGGGAAGCCCATGAGCGCCAGCATGAAGACCGTCATGCCGAGTGCGAGCCACGGCCGCACGGACCACAGCCCACTCACATCGTCGGTGGTGACCGCTGCATCACCGCGCGACAGCACGATGATGATTGCAAATGCGCCGAACGTGGCCAGCGTGTACGCGAGGAGATAGAAGAGCATGGCTGATGCGCCCTGCTCCGTTCCGGCCGCGATCGCGACCAGGATAAAACCGGCGTGCGCAATGGACGAATAGGCCAGCATGCGCTTGAGGTTGCGCTGCACGAGACCGATGGCGTTGCCGACAACCATCGTCGCGATTGCGAGTCCAACGACTGCGCGATGCCAGCTGACGAATTCGCCGCCGAATGCTTCCAGCCACACGCGGAGAAACGCAGCGAATGCCGCCGTCTTCACTGTCGCGGCCATGTATGCCGTGATCGGATTGGGCGAGCCGTCGTAGACGTCGGGAGCCCACATATGGAACGGAACGGTGGAGACCTTGAACCCGAAGCCGACGAGTAGCATCGCGATGCCGACGAGCAACAGCGGGCTCGCGAACAGGTCGTGATCAGAAACGCGCTGTGCGATCTGATGTAGCCCCGTCGTGCCCGTCGCACCGTACACGAGCGCGATGCCGTAAAGCAGGAACGCGGTGGAGAACGCACCAAGGAGGAAGTACTTGAGTGCTCCTTCCGCGGACCGCTCGCTGCGACGGTTCAAGCCCGCCAGCGCATAGACCGAAATCGACATCAACTCGATGCCGAGGAAAACGATCATCAAATCGCGCGCCGCGGCCAGCAGCATCATGCCGCTCGACGCAAGCAGGATGAGGACGTGCGTTTCCGCGGTGGTCGTCCCTGCGCGATCGTTGTCGTCGATGCCGAGTGCGAGCGCGCCGATGGTGCCGAGCAGGATGATGATGTCCGTCATCCACCGAAAATTGTCGACCGCGATGGGACCATCGGTTGCGACGCCGCGCTGGAACATCATGAAAATGACGGCGCCAAGCGTGGCCACGCACAAGGCGATGGACAAGACGCCGACGCTCCGCTGATGCGCCGCGGACTCCTTACGCCAGACCGCCCATAACAGCAGCGCCATCGCTCCCGCCATCAGCAGCAGGTCGGGAAAGAGGGCCGCGCTGAGTTGCGATGGAACCGCCAGATCAAAAACGCGCATTAGCGACCCCCGCCCAACTCGGCGCTCGACATTGCCGAGCGTGTCTCAACGATGCGCACGAAGTTTTCAGCCGCGGGCTGCAGGCGGCGGAGGACTGGCGCCGGGTATACGCCCAACCAGATAATCCCGGCCACCAGCGGCGCCATGAACAGCAATTCGCGGCGATTCATATCAGGAATGTGTTCGTTCTCTGGCTTGTCGAGCGGATTGAAGAGGATTCGCTGGATCGCCCAGAGCAAATACGCCGCGGCGATGATGACGCTCGTGGCGCTGATCACGGCAAGCACGGGATAGGTCCGGTACGCGCCAAGCAGCACCAGGAATTCCCCGATGAAGCCGTTCGTCCCCGGAACGCCAATCGAGCTGAGTGAGACGAAGACCAATATCGTGGAGAAGAGTGGAACGACGCGCGCAATGCCGCCGTAAGCGGCGATCAATCGCGTGTGTCGCCGCTCGTAGATCATGCCGATGAGAAAAAAGAGCGCGCCAGTCGAGAGTCCGTGATTGATCATGACCATGAGCGCGCCCTGCACACTCTGCACGGTCAGCGCAAAGATGCCGAGCATCACGAAGCCGAGGTGACTCACCGAGCTGTAGGCCACGAGCTTCTTGAAGTCGGGCTGCACGAGCGATACCAGCGCCCCGTATACGATGCCAACGACGGCGAGCCCAAGGACGATTCCTCGAATGGTCGGATTCATCGCCGCACTTGGAAACAGCGGTACGGCGAGGCGCAGAAATCCGAACGTGCCCAGCTTGAGCATGATCGCCGCGAGCACGACCGAACCGGCGGTCGGTGCCTCGACGTGTGCGTCGGGTAGCCAGGTGTGAAACGGGAACATCGGCACCTTCACCGCGAACGCGAGGAAGAATGCCCCGAAGAGCCACATGCCCGCTGTTGGTGTCAGTCGAACCTGCGACATGATTGCGTCGTAGGAGAAGTTCGGAATCATCTCGACGGCACCGCTGATGATCACAGGCGCGCCATTGATGATGTGCTGCTGCTGTGCCGCGAGGCCGAGATAAATGATCCCGACCAGCATGAGCAGCGATCCGATCATCGTATAGATGAAGAACTTCAAGCTCGCGTAGATGCGACGTTGGCCGCCCCAGATCCCGACGATGAAATACATCGGGACGAGCATGACCTCCCACATCGCGTAAAACAAGAACAGGTCGAGCGCCATGAACACGCCGAGCATGCCCGTGGTGAGTACGAGCAGCAGCGCGTAATACGACGACGTCTTCTGCCGTACCGACGTCCAGCTTCCGATCGCGGACAGCAGCATGATGAAGGTCGTCAGGAGCACCATCATCATCGCGATGCCGTCGAGGCCAAGCGTGAAGCGTGTGCCCCACGACGGAATCCACTTCACGTCGAAGACTTGCTGCCACCCGGCAACGGCTGGATCGAAGCTGAACCAGAGGCCGATCGAAAGCACGAATTCGATCGCGAACGTGATCGTTGCCAGCAAACGCGGACGATGCGCCGCGCCCGTCAGCACCTCGTCGTCGCCCTCGGCCGCTCGTCCGCCAGCCATCACGGCGAGCGCTCCGAGCAGCGGGATCACGAGAAGTGCTGGAAGGATCCAGCGGTCGTAGCCGACAGAAAGCAGAAACTCGCGCATCTCGGGCTATCTGAAAGTGAAGGCGCCGAGCACGAACAGCACTCCGACGACAAGGACCCACGCGTAGGTTCCGACAAGCCCAGACTGCATGAACGAACCAATCTGACCAATCGTTCGCGGCAGCAAGCCACCCATGGAAATGCTGCCACCCGGTTTGTTATCGTCGTCCTTGCTCTGGATGAGCAGTCGGGTCAGTCCATCGATCAGGCCGACGTCAATCCCGCGCCAGAGCAGTCCCCTCGAGGTCGCCAGGACTGGCTCCACGATGGCCGCGTCATAGGTCTCATCCACGAAGTACTTGTTCGCCAGCACACGCTCGAATCCATGCTCGGCCGGCGCGTCCTTCGCTGGAACGAGCACTTCGGGCTTGAGCCTCGCGAATGCGAGCGCAATACCCGCGGCGGCAATGACGACTGCGATGCCGATGAGCATCCATTCCGTGTTGTGCGCTGTTTCGACCGCTACGCCATTGGTGATGCGCAGCGCCCCCTGACCCACGACAGGCTCGAGCCAATGCTCGAGCGCGCCGACAGGGCCAAGTGGAAGGAGCGACGGCAAGTTGAACCATCCGCCAAACGCGCTGAGCGCGCCGAGCACAACGATCGGTCCTGTCATGCTCCACGGCGCTTCGTGGAGATGCCCGCGCTCATTTTCGCCGGTCCGGTTCGGACCGTGGAAGGTGTAGATCATCATGCGCGTCATGTAGATGGCTGTCATGAACGCGGCAGCCAACCCGAGCACATAGCAGAGCAGCATCACTGCGCTGCCGGGAATACCGAACAGGTGAGCACTCTCGAGTGTCGAGCCGGCATGGCGCGAAAAAACCGCGGCAAGAATCTCATCCTTCGAGAAGAAGCCCGCGAATGGCGGAATACCGCTAATCGCCAGCGTGGCAATCCACATCAGGCCCCACGTGATGGGCAGGTATTGCTTCAGTCCGCCCATGTTGCGCATGTCCTGCGCGTCCTCGTGGTTACCGGTGTGGTGATACGCCTTGTGCATCGCGTAAATCACCGAGCCGGAACCAAGGAACAACAGCGCCTTGAAGAAGGCGTGTGTCATCAGGTGAAACATGCCAGCGACGTACGCGCCGGAGCCCACCGCCATGAACATGTACCCGAGCTGAGACACGGTGGAATACGCGAGCACCTTCTTGATATCCCACTGCTTCAAGCCGATCGACGCCGCGAAGACGGCCGTGAGTGCGCCGATCAATACGACGAACAGTCCCGCTACGGGCGCCATCGAGAACAACACGTTGCTGCGCGCGATGAGATACACGCCAGCCGTGACCATCGTCGCCGCGTGGATGAGTGCCGATACCGGCGTCGGACCTGCCATGGCGTCGGGCAGCCAGATATACAGCGGAATCTGAGCGCTCTTGCCGGCGCATCCCAGGAAGAAGAACAGGCAGATCGCCGTGATCAGGGCACCGCCGAAGGGCAGTCCACTCGCCGCCGCATTCACGCCGACGAAATCCAATGCGCCAACGTTCGCGAACAACATGAACATCGCGACGAGGAACCCGAAGTCGCCGATTCGGTTGACGATGAATGCCTTCTTGCCCGCATCCGCGTTGGCCTTTTCGCTGAACCAGAAGCCAATGAGCAGATAGGAACAGAGTCCCACGCCTTCCCACCCGACGAACATCAGCGGGTAGCTGGAGCCGAGGACCAGCACCAGCATGAAGAAGACGAACAGGTTGAGGTACGCGAAGTAGCGCGGATACCCCGGATCGTCGACCATGTAGCCGACGCTGAAGATGTGAATCAGCGTTCCGACGCCGGTGATGATCATCACCATCAGCATGGACAACTGATCGAGCTGGAAGGCGGCGTCAATTTGCAGATCGCCGACTGGCATCCAGCTGAAGTAGCGCTGAATGAACGGCTCGTGTGAACCCGCGGCGCGCAACGCGAGGAAGATCGCCGTAGCGAGCAGGAACGACAGCAACAACACGCCCGGTCCCACGAGGCTGGTGATGGACGCGTACCGATGACGAACAACCTCATGGTGATCGTCGCCATGGTCGGCATCGTGCGCGTGCGTGTCGGACGAATGTTCGTGGGGCTCGTGGCTGGCGCTCGGATCGTCGGGCCCAAACTTGATGACGCTCGAGAGCGACAACGCCCCGTTGATCACGAAGCCAAGCAATGGCAATAGCGGCAGGAGCCACAAGTAGCTCGCCGCGGTGCCGCTCAAAGGGTGCGCACCCACCGTCGCTGCATGCTGGAGGAGCATCATCCCTTGAGGAGATTGATGTTCGACAAATTGACCGTCTGGCGATGGCGGAACAGGGCGATGATGATCGCCAACCCCACGGCGGCTTCGGCCGCCGCCACCGTCATGACGAAGAACACAAAGATCTGACCCGCCACGCCGTACACCTGCGCAAACGCAACGAACGAGAGGTTCACGGCGTTGAGCATGAGCTCGACGCACATGAAGATGATGA
>JBDTMO010000407.1:0-5416 GCA_039934235.1 bacterium
CGGAAGTCGATACCGATGGAATTGTTCAGTGCGTCGAACGCGGCTGTGGGGCCGGCGCCATAACGCCCGCCCCACAGCTTGTGCGTCTTTTTTTCTTCTGCCACCGGCGTGGTCACTTTAGACGCCAGCGAGTTCAGCGACCGGGACTGGCACTGCAGCCGATGCCGCGTCTGCCGCCTTCGTCGCTGCCAGCTCCTTGTCCTTGATCGCACGCACGCGCGCGGGCAACGCAAACAGGCGAATGAATCCAGCTGCGTCGCTCTGTTGATAGACGTCATCTTCGCCAAAGGTGACAAAGCGCTCGTCGTACAGCGCGTTCTCGCTTTGGCGCCCGACTACCTGCATGCCGCCCTTGTAGAGGCGAAGTGTCACGGTGCCCGTAATGCGTTCCTGCGTGACGTTCACGAAGGCATCGTACGCTTCGCGTTCCGTCGTCCACCAGCGGCCTTCGTACACAAGGTCGGCGTACCGAGGCGCGATGAGGTCCTTCGCCGCAAGCGTCTTGCGATCGAGGATGAGTTGCTCGAGCTCGGAGTGCGCGGCGTAGAGCAATGTGCCGCCCGGCGTTTCGTACACGCCGCGCGACTTCATGCCGACCATGCGATCCTCGACGAGATCGATGCGGCCCACACCATGCTTGCCACCGATGGCATTGAGTGCAGACACGAGCGCGAATGGGCCGAGCACTGTTCCGTTGACGCTGACAGGCGTGCCTTTCTCGAAACCAATGACGACATCCTCGCTCATGTCCGGCGCGTTCATGGGCTCCGTCGTGAGCATGAACATGTCGGGCTGCGGCGCAGAATTCGGATCTTCGAGATTGCCGCCCTCATGGGACAGGTGCCAGAGGTTGGCGTCACGTGAATAGATCTTTTCCTTCGTCGCGACGATAGGAATGCCCTTGGCCGTCGCATAATCGATCGCGTCCTCCCGGCTCCGAATATCCCACTCGCGCCAGGGCGCGATAACGGGAAGTTCGGGAGCGAGCGTCGCGAATGTCATCTCGAAGCGCACCTGATCGTTGCCCTTGCCGGTGCAACCATGGGCGAGTGCGTCGGCACCGACGCGATGCGCGACCTCGACCTGGCGCTTCGCGATGAGCGGGCGGGCCATGGCGGTGCCGAGGAGGTATTTGCGGTTGTACACCGCGCCGGCGCGGAGCGTCGGAAAAATGAAGTCGCGCACGAACTCTTCGCGCAGGTCTTCGACGTAGCACTCTTCCGCACCAGAGGCGAGCGCCTTTTCGCGCACACCGCGCAACTCGTCGGCACCTTGGCCAATATCCGCCGCAACGCAGATCACGCGTGCGTCATAGTGCTCGCGGAGCCAGGGGACGATGATCGAGGTGTCGAGGCCGCCTGAATAGGCGAGGACGATGGTGCGAGGCATTGATGCTCCTGAGAAATGATTATGCAGAACAAATGCATATTTACACAGAAGCAATACCCTAGTCAACCCTTTGAGGTCCGTTGGTCCGCGCGTGTCAGCCTAGCTTTCACCAGCGAGCTCGAGCAGGCGGCGGGTCAGCGCTTCACGGGCCTCGGCGGACCTGGTGACGATGAGGATCGTATCGTCGCCTGCGATGGTACCCAGGACCTCATCGAACTCCTCTTCGTCGATGGCTTCGGCAATGGGCTGGGCGCCACTCCGAACGGTATGAAGAACAATGAGTTCTCCAACGCCATTTATGCGCGAGAATAGTTGAGGTAAGAGGTTGGCTAGTAAAGGTTTATCCTCGCCATCGCCCAACGACTCCGGGACGACGTAGCGAACGCCCTCTTCGGCAGACACTCGCGCCAAACCAAGGTCGCGAATGTCGCGAGAAAGGGTGGCTTGCGTGACGTCCACACCCCGCCCGATCAGCAGCTGCCGAAGCTCCTCCTGACTTCCGACCTCATGCGTCGAAACGAGCTCGGTAATCGCCGCCTGGCGGACTTGCTTTCTGGTCATCAATCCTCCGAAATAGTCGCCCGGACCACCAACGAACAGCATATGTCGGGAACCGGCCATTGACCAGAGGCAAATGCATGATTATGCATTAAGCGTGAATAGAATTCCGGTCGGAGTACTTGGCGCCAGCGGATACGCTGGTCGCGAACTCTGTGCGCTCGTCGCACAACACCCGCGCTTTTCGCTCGCGTTCGCTACCGCAAACGAGCAGCGCGGGCAAACAGTGCGCGCCGGCCGGCAGGACATCACGTTCACCGCAACCGACGACGCCCCGCTCGATCAGGCTGCCATCGTCTTCTGCGCCCTTCCGCACGGCGCCTCGCTGCCATGGGTGGAACGCGCGCGCGCGTTCGGCGCGCGCGTCATCGACCTCTCGAGTGACCTCCGGCCAGGGAACGGAGAGGCCGCGCAACGCGCTGTTTATGGTATGCCGGAGCTGGGATCCGCAACGCGTGCCGCCATTCAGGCCGCTGAGATCGTCGCCAACCCAGGCTGCTATCCAACGTCGATCCTCCTAGCCTTGGCGCCGCTGGTAGCAGCCGGGCTGGTCGCGCCAGGCGCGACGATCGTCGCGAACTCGGCAAGCGGCGTAACGGGCGCGGGAAATTCGCCAAAACGCGAACTGCTCTTTGCGGAAGTCGCAGACGATTACCGCGCATACGGCGTCGGCAACACGCACCGGCATCTCAAGGAGATGACGGCCACCATGACGACCCTCGGCGTCGACGACGTCGATCTCGTCTTCACGCCGCACCTGTTGCCGGTCGCTCGGGGCATTCTTTCGACGATCACCGTGCCGCTCGTTGCAGACCTCATCGACGCGACGGAGCCGTTTCGCAGCGCGTATGCGAGCGAGCCGTTCATCGAAGTGGTGAAGGAGCAGCCACGGCTGAGCGACGTCGTACATCGCAATGCAGTACGCATGACGGCGACGATGATCGCCGGCACGCGCACGCCTACCATGCTGGTGACATCGGCGATCGACAACCTCGTGAAGGGAGCGGCTGGGCAAGCGTTGCAGAACGCCAACCTGATGAGCGGAATCGACGAAAGCGCCGGGCTCCCTGCATGACACGCGTCATCAAGGTTGGAGGACGGCCGCAGCTCGACCCGGATCTCATCACGGCGCTCGCCAACGCGCACCGTGCAACATTCCCGGCACCGACCCAACCCCACACCGGGATGCCGAATGGGCTCGTTGTCGTGCATGGCGGCGGCGACGAGGTGTCCATGTTGCAACGACTGTACGGGCTGAAGGCGGAGTTCAAGGGCGGGCGGCGAGTAACGAGCGCGCTCGACCTTGAAATCATCCGCATGGCACTCTCCGGCTCCGCGAACAAGCGCCTCGTGAGCGCGCTGGTCTCTGCGCAGGTACCGGCGATCGGCCTTTCCGGCGAGGACGCTGCACTGCTGACGGCATCGCCGCTCGACTGCGAGCAATTCGGCTTTGTTGGCGTACCGGTGCACGTGAATACGGGTCTTCTCGCACAACTCCTGGGATCCTTTTTCCTGCCGGTCATTTCCCCGGTGAGCCGTTGCGACGACCCGCGAATCGGGGCAACGCTCAACGTGAATGGAGACGATGCGGCTGCCGCAATCGCCGTCGCACTTCAGGCCGACGAGCTCCTGCTCGTTTCCGACGTCGCAGGTGTGATGAAAGACAACGCACTCGTTTCAGCGCTCGCGCTGGATGACGCGCACAGGCTCATCGACGACGGAACTGCCCAAGGCGGTATGGCGGCAAAGCTGCAAGCGGCAATCGCCGCGCTGGAAGGTGGTGTGGAGCGGGTGAGGATCTCTGACATTGCCGCGATCGAACAGCTCGAGCGCGGGACCGTGTTGACTCGAGTCGGGAGCGTATGCGCATGACGGCACCAACGATGACGCCAGTGAACAACTCCATTGTACCCGAGGCGCAGCTCGCGAGCGCCGGACTTCCCGCGCCATTCGAGAGCGCCATCCTCGGCACGTACAAACGCGCGCCGGTGGAGTTCGTCCGCGGGAGCGGTGTGCATCTCTACGACGCCGAGGGCAAGGCGTATCTCGATTTCGTCAGCGGCATTGCCGTCAATGCACTTGGCTACAACGACGCGGGTCTCAAGGCCGCGATCCATGCCGCTGCCGATGGACTGATTCACACGTCGAACCTCTACAGCACCTCGGCGGGTGAACAGCTCGCCGGCGCATTGGTCGCCAAGTCCTTCGCGGACAAGGTGTTCTTCTGCAACTCAGGCGCCGAAGCCAACGAAGGCGCCTTCAAGTTTGCGCGCCGATGGGCGCGCACACTCGGCGACGCGAAGCACGAGATCCTCGCGCTGCGTGGCGCGTTTCACGGCCGTTTGTTCGCCACGCTCGCGGCAACGGACCGCCCGGCGTACCGGGTGCCATTTCGTCCGCTCACACCAGGCATTTCGATCTTCGAACGTGATCTGGCAGAACTCGATGCGGCACTGAGCGAGGATACGGTTGCGGCGTTGATCGTTGAGCCCGTACAGGGCGAAGGCGGCGTGCGTGTGCTCGATCCGGGGTTCCTCCGCGAACTGCGCGCGGTGACGGAGTCACGGAATATCGCGCTCATTTTCGACGAGATTCAGTGCGGCCTTGGTCGCACGGGAACGCTGTTCGCCTACGAGCAGACAGGCGTGGTGCCGGATATGGTGACGCTCGCCAAGCCAATTGCCGGCGGGCTGCCGATGGGCGCGATCCTGATGACCAATGCAATCGCGCAAACAATCAAGGCGGGTGATCACGGCACGACGTTCGGTGGCGGTCCCTTCGTCGCGTCCGTCGCGATGCATGTGCTTGAGCGCTTGTCTGATCCGGCGCTGCTGCAGCACGTGAAGGAAACTGGTGCGTGGTTCGGCAAGCAGTTGAATGAGATTGCGCACCGCACCAGCCGCATTCGTCAGGTGCGTGGCACTGGCCTGATTTGGGGCATCGACGTCATGGGGACAGCAGCGCATGTCGTGAGCGAAGCACTCGGACACGGGCTGCTCGTCTGTTCGGCGGGCGAATACACCGTGCGCCTGGTTCCGCCACTCGTCTCCACGCAGGACGAGCTGCTGCGCGGGCTGCAAGTGCTCGAAGAGGTTCTGTAGGTGGCACCAGATCTCCTCGTGCGTCGTGCGCGCCCGCACGACGCCCCGGCGATCTCGCGTCTGAACAACACCTTCGCGGATGAAGGACAGATGTTGCGGCGAACGCCCGAGATGATTTCGTTGGCGATCGACGACTATGTCGTGGTGGAAAACACCGCGGGTGAGCTATTCGCCTGCGGCGCACTCAAGGAGTATTCGCCGAGTGTAGCCGAAGTCGCCGCGATTGCTGTGTCCAGGGAAGCGCATGGCAAAGGCCTGGGCCGAGCAATTGTGAGTGCCGTGGAAGAGCTCGCGCGCAAGCGCGGCATCTACGACGTATTCGCGCTGACGCTGCAGCCGGAGTTCTTTGCGGCGATTGGCTATCTGCG
>JBDTMO010000408.1:0-5410 GCA_039934235.1 bacterium
CACCACCAGGATAAACATCGTGAACCGCGCGCTCGGCGGACGCAGCAGCCGCACGTATCTCACCGGAGGACAGTGGGATAAGGTGCTCCCGATGGTGAAGCGTGGCGACGTCGTCATCATGCAGTTCGGCCACAACGACGGCGGCGCGCTGAATGACACGAGCCGAGCGCGCGGAAGCATTCGCGGTGTTGGTGATGAGAGCGAGGAGATCGACAACCTGCTCACGCACCAGCACGAAGTGGTGCACAGCTTTGGCTGGTACCTGCGCAAGTTCATCGCCGATACACGCGCTGGAGGCGCCACTCCGATCGTCGCGTCACTCGTACCGCGGAACCGCTGGGAAAACGGCACGGTGCAGCGGAACAAGAAAGACTATGCGGGATGGGCCGAGGAGGTCGCGCGGGCACAGGGGGTCGCGTTCATTGATCTGAACGAGGTCATCGCCCGCGAATACGACAAGCT
Organism: bacterium; assembly: GCA_039934235.1. Classification (GTDB taxonomy): domain Bacteria; phylum Gemmatimonadota; class Gemmatimonadetes; order Gemmatimonadales; family Gemmatimonadaceae; genus AG11. Next base: position 463 of record JBDTMO010000408.1, read on the forward strand.
CGGTGAAGAAGCCGTGAAAAGGTTCTTCGTTGAAGATCGCACGCACACCACCCTCGACGGCGCAAAGCTGAGCGCGCGCATAGTCGTTTCGGCGCTGCGGACCTTGCCGAATAGTCCGGTGCGCGCGCAGCTGCTCGATGAGGCGTCTGCAATGCGGTCGTGCGGACGATGACGACTCGACGTGTGCTTGCGTTCGTCGTCGCGCTGATGACGAGCGCTACGATCGCACACGCACAGCCGCGATTCACAACGGGTAGCCCGGAGGATCATCCCCCAGCGGAGATCTCGCAGCTGACCGGCTTTGGTGAGCGCCCCGTCTGGTCGCCAGACGGAAAGCGCATTGCATTCATGTCGAAGAGCTTCGGTGACGCGTTCGAGATCGATCTCACCACTCACCTGACGCGCCTGCTCACTGGGCACTTCCGGCATGCGGGATTCCTGCGGGTGCACTACCTCCCGAATGGCGACTACTTCCTGATTGGTGCGCGAGACTTCAAGAACATCAACACCACGCGCGGCAGCGACCAGGAAATGTGGGTCATGAAGGCCGGCGCACGCAGTGCTCCCGTGCCACTCGGTCACAAAATTTCCGAGGGTGTGGCGATCTCACGGAACATGCACATCGCATGGGCGAACACACGTGGTCAGTATCCGGAGCTCCTGCCGCAGGGTGAGTCGGTGATCTATATGGCGGACATCGTCTACGTCGACGGTGTTCCGCAGCTCGCGAACAAGAAGGAGATCCTTCGCGCGAAGGGCCCGGAGTGTTCACTCGAAGCGCAGGACTTCCGGCGCGACGATAAGGAGCTCGTGTACGTCTGCTATCGCGCTGGCGACAAGGCTGATGTGTTCGGGTTGGACATCGCGTCGGGAGCGATCACGACGTACCTCAAGGTGCCTGGTGAATACAACGAGGTCGAAGGGATCTCGCCGGATGGCCAATGGTCGTTGGTGGAGTCGAGTCGCGACCAGGGCGCGAATCGCCAGGATTCTCATCACATCGATCTGTGGAAGTTGCAACTCGTGCCCAACAGCACCGACTATGTGCGCATGACGCGCTGGGGCGACTACGATGGCTTCAAGGCGTCGAATCCGACGGTGAGTCCCGATGGCAAGTGGTTCGCATTTCAGTCGGCGCGCAGCACCGATGCGGCTGGCGTTGGGTACGGCATATTTCTGTACCGGCTCAAGTAGTACATTCTGTCGTCCTTGCGGAGCGATGGAGCTGCATTTGTGTTGCGCCACACCGTCGAAGGTGCAGATCCTTCGACTCGCTGCGCTCGCTCAGGATGACAATGCCAACTGAAGGTGCAGGTCCTTCGACTCGCTGCGCTCGCTCAGGATGACAATGTCATTGATCAATCGCCGGGAATTCGTCGCTCGAGGCTCGGTTGCCCTCGCCGCATTGGCCCTTCCCATCGGGCGCGGCAACGCCGAGCGACACCTTCTGTACGTCGCGGAGCCAGGCATTCGCAACTACGTGGAATGGGGCGGCATCGGAATTCTCGTCTACGACGTGAACGACAATTTCCGCTTGCTGCGCCGCATTCCCACGATGCGTCTCGCTGATGGCGAAAGTCCGGAGAACGTCAAAGGCATCTGCGCGAGTGCTGCTACGGGCCGAGTGTACGTGAGCACGATCAAGCGCATGATGTGCATCGATCTCAACACGGATGCACTGCTCTGGAATCGTGAGTACGTAGGTGGATGCGACCGCATGGCGATCACGCCCGATGGCCATACGATTTTCCTTCCGACGCTCGAAGGGCCGCACTGGTTCGTCATCGACGCGGCGACAGGCGACGAGATCGGACGCATCGTGCGGAACTCGGGCGCGCACAATACCGTGTGCTCGCTCGACGGCTCGCGCGCGTATCTCGCTGGACTCAGGTCGCCGTCACTGAGTGTGGTCAACACGACGACGCGCGCAGTAACGAGTGAGGTCGGGCCATTCGGCAACGTCATTCGTCCATTCACAATCGATGGCGCGCAGCGGCGCTGCTACGTCAACGTGAACGATCTGCTCGGCTTCGAGATCGGCGACATGCGCACTGGCACGATGCTCAAGCGCGTCGAGGTGCCTGGCTTCAAGGCCGGACCAGTCAAGCGCCACGGCTGTCCGAGTCACGGCATTGGACTGACGCCTGACGAGCGCGAACTGTGGCTGTGCGACGGCGCGAACAGTCACGTGCACGTGTTCGATCTCACGAGCGCGGAGCCCAAGCTGACGCACAGCTTTCCGGTTCGCGACCAGCCAGGTTGGGTGACGTTCACGATGGACGGACGCTTCGCCATTCCGTCCACAGGCGAAATCATCGACGTCGCGCGTAAGCGGATCACAACGACGCTCGCGGACGAGAGTGGTCGGCCAGTGCAGAGCGAGAAACTGCTCGAAATCGTGTTCGACGGAACTCGGCCTAAGCAGGCAGGTGATCAGTTCGGCGTGGGGCGCCGCTCGAACTAGTTCCGCGGTTGTCTCACTGCCACTCCAACACGACGAGCGAATCGCTCACGCGCCGGCCTGCGTTGCTCCACGGAATTCGGGCTAAGCAAGCAGGCGATCAGTTCGGGGTCGCGTATTCCGGACTCAGCACGCGTCCTGTAACGGGCCGAGTGTAGCGCAGGATCTGTGGTTCCACTGGCTCGTGGGGCTTGTCCGGTATCGCGCCCTGTTTCCGTATGACCGGCACAGACGATCTTCACGGACCGACATCGGACACGGTCGGCGACGTCGAGCCCAAGGGCCCGCCCGCTGGCGGCGGCGTGAAGTTCATCAGGGACATTCGCCCCGCCGCGCTGATCATCGCGCTGATGATGGACGAGGCAGATGATACCGTCGCAGCCGGGAAGGTGAAGCCGGCGCGAAGGCAAGGCACGCGCACCCGACACGGGAATGCGCCGCCTCTCTACACGCGTGGGCACGCATTAGTCGAGTGCGGCACGAACCCCGTACGCGAATCGAAAATCTCCGTACAGGCCACGGAGAACGCGCGCGCCAGCGCCACTATCCTCATCGACACGCAGGCCGCTAGCGCATCGCTGGCGGACAACAATGTCATCTTATCGAGACCCTACCATGTTTAGCCATTCACGCCGTGCCGCCGTCATTCGCGGCGCGGTACTCCTTGCTTCACTCTTCTCCCTTGGCGCATGCGCCGCACAATCGACCAGGTTGTCGACCAGCGCGTCTGCCGATTCCGTTAACGTCGGCTACGGCATGCAGGCGCGGCGCGACGGCACGTCCTCCGTCGCGTCGCTCGACGTGGACGCGGTCACGCATGACAACGAAACATCCGTTGCCGACCTGATGGATGGCCGCTTCGCCGGCGTCGACATACTGCGCCTTGGCGGCGGGCGCGTTTCCGTGCGCATTCGCGGAGCGCGCTCGATGATGAACGCCGAGCCGCTGTATGTCATCAACGGTGTGCCGCAGTCGGCGGCCGTCAATTTCCTGCTCGCTGATCTCGATCTTGCCAGCATCAAGCGCATCGACGTGTTGAAAGACGCCAGCGACACGGCGGTGTACGGATCGCGCGGCGTCAACGGCGTCATTCTCATCACGCTGAAGCACCCCTGATCGCCTTTTGGTTTCTCCGCGGCGAGCGCCGTCACACGGCTCGCCGCGGAGAGATGCCAACCCGTTCGTTCACAGCACTAGTGGTGCACGCTCCCCTCTGGATGCCTGTGCGTCCCGAACTGCGCGATGCGATCAGTTCGGCGCTGGGCCTCGAGCGAGATAGTTGCTCGGTTGCCTCACGGCCACTCGACGACGACGAGCGACACAGCTTGGCGTGGAAGAGCGAAGGTCAACGCGACGGCGCCGTTCTCAACGAGCACAGTCGCCGGCGCTGCGAAACGCCCCAGCTGGCCCGCGGCCTCGAGCTGATTGTACTGAGCGCGCGTTGGCGCAATCGGTGAGCCCATTCGTTTCCACGCCGCATACGCATTGCTGTGCGTGTCGTCGATGCGGTAATGCGTTACGCGCGCTTCGCCCGCGAATGGAATTCCGTCCAGCGTTAACTGGACATTTGCGTCTGGTCCGGCGACATCATCGTCGTGATAGTGCCATACGAGGATCGCCAGCTTGCCCGGCGCCAGGCTCGCGAGCGCCGACACGTCCGGCGCGCCGCGCACACCGTCGCGCATGATGGCCTCGACGCCGAGGTCGCCGGAACTTTCGACAGGAACACGTTGGCCGGTTTGCTTGGCCATCATCCGGAAGACATTCAGCACCGGGAGATCGATGCCGTTCGTCGCGAGCGCGCGAAAGCCGGCGAAGTAGGGCTGGTCTTCGAACTCGAACGCCCACGTCACGGCGCCCATGAGATTCACGCCGTGCTTCTCGGCGAGCAGATGCTTTCGGGCAAACGCGGCGGCCGTGTAACTCGAGTACATCGTGCCGTTCCGATATCCGAGTTGCGGACCCTGGCACGCAGCGCACCCGTCGGGATCGGACTCACCGATGACAATGGGTTTGGTGCGCAGCTCCGGGAACGACGCGATGCGCGCAAAGCCTTCGTTGATGGTCTTCAGTTGCGCCGCGATCCCTGTCCGCACATGTCCGTCCACAAAACTCGGCGCACCTTTCGCGTGGAACGACACGAAGTCCAGCGGAGTGCCGATTTTGCCGGTGGCGTAGTTGGTTCCGCGCAGATTGTGCTCGAGAAAATCCTGCATGAACTTGCCGCCACTGCCAGCGACATCTGGCCCACCTACGCGCGCCGTCGGAAGTGCGCGACGAACGCCGTCGATGGCATAATCATGGAGCTTGTAGAACTCTTCCGGCGTGCCCTTCCAGTAGCCGATGTTCGCCTCGTTCCACACCTCCCAATACCACTGCTCCACTTCGGCTCGTCCCCACTTCGCCACGCAGTGCGCAACCCATTGGTAGACGAGCTCACCCCACTTGGCGTAGTCCTTGGGTGGATAGGCCCAGCCCGTGTAGATC
>JBDTMO010000409.1:0-5409 GCA_039934235.1 bacterium
ATGCGGAACCCGCTCGGCAAGCAACTGCTTCGGCGTGCCGTAAACCGCACCGAGTTTACGCTCGCTCGTTCATTTCCCATCGTTGGCGCAGGCGATCGCCATGTCGAGCTCTACCGGCTTTCGGGCGACGTCGATGTGGATGCGGCGGTCGAACTGAGCTTCCCAAGGTTCAGCACCACAAAGTACGCGCACATCGTACCGATAACTCGTTGACCCATTCGCCGCGATGACGGCGGCTGCACAACTCGGCACGAATTTGGCCTTGGACAATGGTTGCGTACTGCGACGGCCTCATGGACTCCTCTGCTGGAAGTGAACACGTGTACAGTGCTTTGCGTCTTACCCGGGTTGCGAAGGGCAATACGGCCCACGTCACTGTGCCGCCGGATGTGCCAGACGCACTCCGCGTGGAGATCAAAAGCGTTGCCTCGGACGCCAGATACGATGTTCAGTTGAGCCAAGGGCGATACGCGGCGACATCAGGTCACCGCTATGTGGTCAGCCTTAGCGCTCGCGCGGATGGGCAGCGCTCCATTGCCGTCGGCTTCGGGATGGCCCACGAACCGTGGGCAAACCTCGGCCTCTACGATGTCCTCGACCTCACGTCGGCGTGGCAGCAGTTCGATTGCACGTTCGTGGCGAATGCAAGCGATGACGACGCGCGCGTGCTCTTCGACGTTGGCGGAAACGCTATTGCGGTCGAACTGTCGGTCGTCACGTTGCGCAATCTCACGAACGACGAAGCAATGCCTCCAACGCTCGAGACCGGCCTCGTCGAGCGCACCGAGACCGTGGAGCATCAGGCATCGATGGATACGGCGGACGGGCATTCGCAACCGAGTGAGACGCCCCTGGAACCCGGCGGGCGGCTGCGGCGCTTTCAGGCTCCTACGCGTGCATTGACGCTCGGCGACCATTCCACCGAGGCCATCTTTGCCGAGGTGCTCGCGCGAATCGAGGCGGGCGCGTTCAGTAGCGGTGAAAAGGAGATCATACTCGGATGTGCGCTGTACGATGCCCTCGCCGCGGCGATCGATGTGCACAACAACCGATGGTCCGCGCACCGGTATCGGGATCTATTGAGCGCCTTTTACAAGACGGTTCCTCAACCACGCCCGCCGCTCGACGGCGCAACGATTGTGGACCTCGGCTGCGGCGGCAAGAATCCCTTTGGCCTGCTGTTCCTGTTCCTGATGCTCGGCGCGCAGCGTGGTATTGGCGTGGATCTGGACGAGATCGAGGATGATGCTCGGGCAGCGCGCGGGCTGGCGGATCTGGCGGCGACGATGCTCATCGATCCCGACGAAATTCTCGAGCGCACGGGCTATCGGCGCTATTTCCGCCGGCGGCGGGTGCAGGGCGCGGATGAATTGGCCGTCAGCCGCGAGCAGCTGTTGCGCAATGTGTCCTCCTTCGATCTCGGCAAGTTGCGGCGCGGTGATCCCGCCGGCATCGACGCAGACCGGCTGGAGTATCGACACGAATCGGTGCACGCGCTGTCGTTTCCAGATGCGGAGGCGGACATCGTGATCTCCAACGCGTTCTTCGAGCACATTCCGCGCATCGACGATGCCATTGCTGAGATTGCGCGAATTACGAAGGCGGGTGGGCTCGGGGTCCACGTGATCGATGGGGTCGACCATCGCATCTACGATGATGCGAGCTGTCATCCGCTCGAGTTTCTCACCGAACCCGGCGACGACTCCATGCTTCGTGGCACGAATCGGGTTCGTCCGATGGAGTTCATCGCGTTGTTCGAGCGACACGGGTTCGAGGTGGTGGCGTTCCAACCGTTCAATCGTGTCGACATTACGCCGGATGTGCGTGAACAGCTGAGCGATCCGTGGCAATCGATGAGCGACGAGATGCTGTCCGTCTACAATGGCAAGATCATTGTGCGGAGGTCGTGAATCCGTCGTGGTCGACGGGCGGACGAATTCCTGCCCACCACCGTGAGTACTCGCCAGCGTCTGCGGCCTGTACCAAGTCATTTCTCACGAAGAGCGCATTCGCCCACGGATAACAGGGCTCGACATCGTGGCTGACGTACGTGAGGCCCTCGATGTCGTACATCGCGGTGAATTGGAATCCCGCTGCCTGGAGAAAAGTGAGCAGGTCGCAAAAGTACGTGTGGCCCGCGTCCTCTTTGTAGAAGCCGATCTCAGAATAGATTGCGTCAATGCGTCCCTCGGACAACATCCGCGTCGCTCCGCGGAGTACCATGAGATCGTGTCCCTCCGTGTCCGTCTTGAGGATGTTGATGTGTGACACCGCGTGCTCTCGACAGAATCGATCGATCGTATCGAGGCGGATTTCTACGTCACCCAGCCCGCGATCGACGTTCTTCGACAATGAATTCCAGCCACGATCTTCCTGCAGGTGAATGCGGGTGGTTGACTCGGCGTCGCTGAATCCGTGCTGAGCGGCCGAAACGTTGGTGAGTGCCGCGGTGTTCGCCTCGAGAATTGCGTACGTGGCGGGCACGGGCTCAAAACAGTACACGCGCGCATCCGGGAACCGCTCGGACACCTCACGCGCGGTTCGTCCGATATTTGCCCCAACATCAAAAATCAGCGTGACGTCTGCAGCAATGATGTTCGCAGCATCGTCCCATGGCGATTGGCCTCGTGCGGCGCGAGGTGCGACCACAGCGGTAAGCCGGGTGACGTCGGGCACATCGAGCGACGCGCGCTCCGGCACAAGGGAGGCCGCCTCGGCGACGTCGAGTAATGTCAGGGCGGACAATTCAACCGAGACGTCCGACGCACCAACATCGAAATGAATTCGCGCGTCATCCACGGGTGCACCCGCGAAGAATCGACGCTCGAATCGCCTCCATTCGGACGCGAGCTCAATGGAGTCGTAGAGGCCAAGATTGGTCCACGGGGCGTGCGCGAGCGCCACGCCGAACGACATCGCACGAGGACGATCAGCCCGCGCGAGAAATGCGAGCTCGTACTCAGCGCCGCTCCGTAGCTGGAAACCGGCGACGTTGAATTGAATGTCGTGTGGTGCCAACGACCTTGCTTCCGAAATGGCAATTCGAATTCTGTCAGCGGCGTTGTGGTCAACGACCAACTGCGCGGCATTGTCATCGTTGGACCGAAGTCGGCGCGTCAGGTTTGCCATTGGCCAGTGTGCGGAGGGTGCAGGCACTCAGTCCATGTACCGCGACACGGAGCCTTCGATATTGCTGTAGCTCGACACCTGAAATCCGAACTTGCGGCGAAACACCAGGAATTTTTCAGACGCCTGTAGCACGGACCAGCAGCGGTCCACGGCGTACGTCGCACAATCACCTGTCGCGATGAGCCGTTCGAGCGCCCCTTCGAACACGGGAAGGAGATGCTCCAGCCCCTCACGCGAAATCAGGTGTCCGCCCGTGTTGGTGCAGCGCTGGAACGACATCGAGACCAGCTCGTCCCTGGGCACAATCGGACCGTACTTGCTCGTGGCGACGAGGCAAATCCAATAGTCATCGCGACGATCGAGAAATGCCTGAAGGTCCGTAAGGTGGTCGTCGAGATCGCTCGTAAAGCAGAAGTCGTCTTCGAGCACGAGCACGTGCTGGCATTGCGCGGCGCGCGCGCTTTGGAGCGTCTCGATGTGGCTTCGCAAGCACGCGATCTGCCCCGCTGTTGGAGTTCGCTCCTCCGCGCGCGTGCCGGATACCCGCGTCACACGATCGAGTGGTGCTCGCGCTGACGCCAGCTCGCGCAAGACAGCATCGTAGCGGTCGCGCCGCTCATCCATGTTGATCACATAAATCTGATCGACGCTGTCCCACCGCGGATCGGATTCCACGCGGTCGTGCTGAAATGACCAGAAGTCGGCCACGTGGCGCTTGATCGGATTGTTCACGACAACATTTCCGAACATGTGCGGATAGTTGCCGTAAATGATCACGACCTCATCGGCGGCTGGCGTGCGTCGCGCATCGAAGCTCGCCACGACGGTTCGCCCGTCGGCAATCTGACGCAGAAAGTGATCGGTAAGCTCGAGCGTCCTATCGTCGGTCGTCGCGTGTTCGAGCTGCTGCAGGCTTGCAATCGCCGCGCTGACATCCGATCGCGTAAACTCCCGCGCCGCACGCTCCACGATGCGATTGCGCCATGCGAGCACATCGTCGGTCGACGCGGTACGAAGGTCGGGCTGGTCGACTCCCTCTGGAAACTCCATGTCTCTCTATTCCCGCGACCGATGGATACGTGAGGCAAAACGGCTGTAACCGTCATCGGGCAACGGCATGAACATATGCCACTGCTCGGGAACGGCCTCGTGCAGGTACAGCGACGCGAGCGAGCTTGCCGCCTGATCCACGGTGAGTGTGTGCGCGGCAAGGCGCGCGAGGCGCTCGTCGAACGAGCGGACGACCCAATCGAAACTCAAGATGATTGCATCAGTGCGAGCAGACCGCCGTTCCTTCTCGCCCGGTTGTCTGGCGAAAAGCCTCCATTGGAGGTCGGCGGTCGCCAACGGCCCAAAGGGGAGGAACCGCGAGTATTGCAGCGTTTCGCTATCGTAGCGACAATGAGCGCGGGGAAAACCCCAGACAAAATCGGTTGAGTGTTCGACAGCCTTATCGACGAAGTTCAACAGGACTGGCGTCGGAAGCTCATCGTCTCCCAACAGAAGTATCCAGTCGGTTGGCAGCTTGTCGAAGATCGCCGCTGCGAAGGAACCCTCGTGCCGCTCAGCACGGACTTCGATGCGCGTTGCGTTCCTTGCGCTGAGAATGCGTCGCGCGTCATCGGACGTCGCGGCATCCAGTGCGAACACCACCGAGACACCGAGGTCTTCGTAAAACTGAATGGTGCGTTCGAGCCACGATTCGGAGGCGGTCGTCGCTACCACGGGTGTAACGCGCGAACCAAAGTTCGTGAGCGTCCCCAGCTGAGCGCGCACTGCATCGTTCACCGCATCGGTTGCACGCGGCATTCCGTTGGCACGCAGCGACATCGCGTGGAGATACGCGATCACCTGCGTATCGTCGACAGCATGGCGCTCGAGGAGCGACGCGAGGCGCTGATACCACTCCGGCGCGGGCTCCGATTCCGGGAAGAACACCCGGTGAAGCCGCTGCAACTCGTCTGGCAAGAAAGTCATGCGCTCACTCAGCGACCCTGCGGCCCCAGCCGAGATGCCGCACGTAGCCCGTTCCCTCGCGATCCGCGAGAATGGCCGCGAGAAATCCGTGCTGCCTGTAAAACGCCGAGGCTTCGCGTTCGATCTCGTACGGCTTGAGTGCGCCGTTGGGATCGCGTCCGGCAAACGATCCAATCAGCAGATAGTCGCGGTGGCGGCGCAGGCCTGGATTCAGCGAGAAGCCATGCCACGTGCCCCACTCCTCGGTGTGGTAGCCCGGCTGCATCACGCGATATGGAACGTCGTCGGCGAAAAACAGTGGCT
>JBDTMO010000410.1:0-5404 GCA_039934235.1 bacterium
GCTGATCGCTCAGGATGACAAGAACTGCGCGAGACGCGAGAAGCCCCCGCGTACGGTCTCGATGTCCGCGGAGTATGACGCGCGCGCCCAACCCGCAATGCCGAACGCATCGCCGGGAATTACCGCGACGTCAGTGGTCTCGAGCAGTTCGCGGCTAAAAGCGTTGGCGTCGCGCCTGACGTTGAAGAAGCAATAGAACGCGCCGCGTGGTTCGACGAGCTCGAGTCCATCAACGGCCCGAAGAGCGTTCACCGCACAATCCCTTCGCGCGCGAAACGCGTCGCGAATGGACGCGAGGTGCGTCGCTGACTCGTCTGCGTTCGCGAGAATCGCGGCGGCCGCGGCCTGACCAGCATTCCCGGCGCCGGCCGTGGCATGCGATTGGAGCGCGACAATCCGGGCCGAAACATCAGGCGAGGCAATCGACCATCCGATGCGCCAGCCAGGCATCGCATACGCCTTGGACATGCCGTTCGTGACGACGAGCCGATCGAAGCCGCCGCTCACGGAGAGCAATGAGGTGGCATCCGTTTCATAGCTGAACTCGCGATAGATCTCGTCCGAGATGATCCACCATCCACGCTCATCTGCCAACTGCACGATGTCGACGAGCTCCGCGCGCGAATAGACAGCACCGGTTGGATTGCACGGACTGTTAAGAACAATGCCCCGCGTGCTCGGCGACGCGGCGGCGCGCAGGCGATCCACGTCGACCTTGAATGACGACGTCGCGTCGCCAAGAACGACAATGGGATTCGCGCGCGCGAGACGGATGATGTCGTAGTAGCTCGTCCATGCTGGAGTTGGAACGAGCACTTCGTCGCCAGTTCCGAAGAGCACGAAGCACGCATTGAACAGCGCCTGCTTGGAACCGTTGGAGACGACGACGTTACGCGCGCCGACGTCCAGTTCGCCCTGGCTTAGCGACCGCGCATTCGCGGCGATGAGTTCGCGCAGCGCTGGTGTACCCGCGACGTGACCGTAGCGAAGATCTCCGTTGCGTACACTCTCCATCGCGGCGCGCGCGCCCGGTGGAGGAGCAGGGAACACGGGCTCGCCCAGCCCGAGATCCCATACAGTGCGGCCCTCTGCACGTCGTCGCTGCAGCATCTCGAGCAGCGCCAGAGTGGCGGAGATGCCCACGCCGTCCATGTTGCTTGACCGCATCGTCAGAGGGATGGGGATTGAATTTGCGCGCGGCAACGTCTCATCATAGCACATAAAGGGGTTGCAGCTCGAGAGGCGGCGAGCGACATTTCAATCAGCAAACTACCGAGGTGTGGTATGTCAATCGAGCCAATCGCGAAGATGCTGTGTGAGGCGCGGAAGACCATTGGTCTCAGCCAGAAAGAGCTGTCACGTCGGGCAAATGTCAGCACGCGACTCGTCGCGGAGTTCGAGCGAGGCCAGCGCCCAAACGTGAGCTTGGCGACGGCACTGCGATTGTTGGCCGAGGTCGGCGTTGCCGTTCGACTTACGGATCTTACCGGTAACGGCGTGGAGCTGGGCGATGCTCATCGATCTGCCGCGGCGCGAGCGAACGTGCGCCGCGTGACGTGGTCGGGAAAGCAGACGCGATTGAATGCGGAGGACGATGCTCCAGCGTCTCTCAGCGGGAGCGATCGGATCGCGGCAGTAGGCGTTGTGTCGGCGCAAGCATTCGCGGTTGCTCGCGGGAAGGGGTCACGGGCCGCTGGATTCTCGCTTCGCCGGTCCGCGTCGAACGCACGTTAGCCGCACATGCCATCGAGCAACGCCACACTGGCGGACGACTTTCGTGATTGCATCGATGCGCTGAACGGCCGCAAGGTGAACTTCGTACTCGTTGGCGCGTACGCACTTGGCTGGCACGGCGTCGTGCGAGCGACCGGCGACATCGACTTTCTCTATGAGCAGACGAAGCGAAACGTTGCAGCCCTATGTGTCGCGCTCAGCGATTTCGGCGCTCCGCCGCACCTCATTGATGAAGAGTTCCTTCTCTCGCCAAACGCAATCACGCAGATTGGACTCGAGCCATTGCGGATCGATCTGCTTGCCGCAATCAGTGGTGTCACGTTCGACGAGGTTCGCCGAGGAGCGATTGAAGTCGAGGTTGAGGGGAGATCGCTTCTGGTCATTGGCATGAACGAACTGAGACGGAACAAGGGCGCGACGGGACGCGCGAAGGATCGCGAAGATCTGCGTCGCCTCGATGCGTTGCCACAGGTTCGTAGCAGGCGCCCGAAGAAGAAGTCGTAGTATTCGTGGTGTTGCCTTAGCCACGGTCCGACTTCCGGCACCCTTCTCCTAGCTATAGTATCGAGAGCCCCGACGCAGTGCACTGTACCCGCCGCCCGCACTCTCATGCGACTCATCGTCCCGAAACTCGCCGCGTTCCTGTTGCTCGCAACGCCCCTCGAGGCCCAAACCGCCGACGACATCATCGCGAAGTACATCGCGCGCGTTGGAGGCATCGAGAAGATCCAGGCCGCGCGCTCGGTGCGACGAACCGGGACCTTCATTGGCGGCGGCGGCTTCGAAGCGAAGGTCGTGCAGGAGAACAAGCGACCGAACCAGGTCCGCGAAGAGTTTTCGCTGCAAGGCATGACGGCCATCAACGCCTACGACGGCAAGGTGGGCTGGAAGATCGATCCGTTCGGCGGAAAGAAGGACGCCGAAGCGCTGAGCGAAGACGAGATGCACGGCATCCTGCTCGACGCGGACTTCGACGAGCCACTCATCGGCTACAAGGAAAAGGGCAACAAGGCGGAACTGGTCGGCACCGACCAGATCGAAGGCACGGAGGTCTACAAGCTCAAGATCACGCTGCCGAACGGAGACGTGCGTCACTACTACATGGACGCCGACTCCTATGTGCCCATCCAGATGGAAGAGAAGCGCCTCATCCGCGGCGCCGAACAGGAATTCGAAACGACACTCGGCGATTACAAGGCGGTGAATGGGTGGTTCATGCCGTTCTCGATCGAGTCAGGTCCTAAGGGCCAGGGAAAATCCACGGTGCGGTACGACAAGATCGAGGTCAACGTGCCGCTCGACGACAGTCGCTTCGCAAAACCCGCAGCCCCTAAGGGAGACTGATCATGATGCCTGTCATCCTGAGCGAGCGAAGCGTGCGTGTCATCCTGAGCGAGCGAAGCGAGTCGAAGGATCTGCACCTTCCGTCGCTACTGTTAACGCTCTCATTGCTCGCAACGCCACTCGCCGCACAGACCGTCAAAGTCGACTCCGAAACCATCGCCGGCCTCGGCGCACGGAATATCGGCTCCGCCGCAATGAGCGGGCGCATCGCCGCCATCGACGCCGTGCACGAAGGCAATCGCCTCACCGTGTACCTCGGCGCCGCCAGCGGTGGAGTATGGAAGTCGCTGAATGGCGGCACGACCTACAAACCCGTGTTCGACAAGCAGGAAGTGCAGTCCATCGGCGCAGTGACGATCGACCCAACCAATCCGAAGACCGTGTGGGTCGGCACGGGCGAGAGCTGGACGCGCAATAGCGTCTCCATCGGCGACGGCATCTACAAGTCCACCGACGGCGGCGACAACTGGACGAACATGGGGCTCAAGGAATCGGAGCGCATCGTCAAGATCATCGTCGATCCCTCCGCGCCGAGTACCGTGTTCGTATGCGTGCCGGGCAAGCTGTGGAGCGACAGCGATGAGCGCGGGGTCTACAAGACCACCGATGGTGGCAAGACCTGGGCAAAGATTCTCAAAGGCGCGAATGCGTCGACGGGTTGCTCCATGATGTCGATGGACCCCAAGAATCCGAAGACACTGTACGCGGGCATGTGGGACTTTCGTCGCAAGGGATGGACATTCCGCTCTGGTGGCGACGGGGAGACGGCGCCGAGTTCGAGTGGTTTGTTCAAGAGCACGGACGGTGGCGCAACATGGAACGATCTTACGGAATCAACCGCCAAAGGCTTGCCCAGTAAGCCATGGGGCCGAGTGGCGGTCACGGTGGCACCGTCGAATCCGAATGTCGTGTACGCGTTCATCGAGGCCGTTCCGCCCAGGAACGCGCTCTATCGTTCTGACGATGGCGGCAAGACATGGCAGATGCGCGATCGAAGCCAGAACATGATCTGGCGCCCATTCTATTTCGCGAACCTCATCGTCGATCCTAAGGACGAGAACAAGGTCTACAAGCCCGACGGTGGTCTCATCATGAGCACCGACGGCGGGCAGAGTTTCAGCAGCATCGGCGGGGGTGCACACGGTGATTTTCACGACGTGTGGATCGACCCGCAGAGTACGGACCGCCTCATCACCATCGACGACGGCGGCGTGTGGTACTCGTTCGATGGCGGCAACAAGTGGTGGAAGGGCGACAACCTTCCCGTTTCGCAGTTCTACCACGTAAGCGTCGACATGAACCGGCCGTACCGCGTGTACGGCGGACTGCAGGACAACAGTTCCTGGGTTGGCGAGTCCGCGTATCCCGGCGGAATCACGAGCCATCAATGGGAAAACATGTATGGCGGCGACGGCTTCTGGATGTTCGCCGATCCGTCCGATCCCGATTACCTGTATGCCGAGGCGCAGGGTGGGGAGATTGGTCGCGTGAATCGGAAGACGCATGAGTCGCGTCCCATCAAGCCACTCCCGCAGTACGGCGAGAAGAAGCTTCGCTACAACTGGAACACGCCGATTCACATGAGCGAGTCCAACAAGGGCGCGCTTTACATCGGCGCTCAGTTTCTCTTCCGATCGCGCGATCACGGAGAAACGTGGGATCGCATCTCGCCTGACCTGACGACGAATGATCCGCAGAAACAGAAGCAGGAAGAGTCCGGCGGCGTAACGGTCGATAACTCCGCAGCGGAAACGCACACGACCATTTACGCGATCGCGGAGTCGCCGAAGAACGCGAGCGTCATTTGGGTTGGCACAGATGATGGCAACGTCCAAGTCACGCGCGACGCGGGTAAGACGTGGACGAACGTCACCGCGAACATTCACGGATTGCCGGCGAATGCGTGGGTGTCATCGATCGACGCGGGCCGCTTCGACCAGGGCGTCGTCTTTGCCACGTTCGACCTGCATACCTATGGCGACATGCGGCCGTACTCGTACAAGTCGACCGATTTCGGCAAGACGTGGACTTCACTCGTTGCACCGAACAGCCCCGTGCGTGGTTACGCGCACGTCATCAAGCAGGATATCGTCAACCCGAAGTTGCTGTTCCTCGGCACCGAATTCGGTCTGTGGGTTACGGTGGACGATGGCGCGAGCTGGTCGCGATTCAAGGGCGGCGATTTGCCGAGCGTTGCGGTGCGTGACCTGGCGATTCACCCGCGCGACAATGATCTCGTGATCGCCACGCACGGACGCGGCATCTGGATCATCGACGACATCACGCCGCTCCGCGCGCTCACGCCGCAGACGCTGGCGAGCGATGT
>JBDTMO010000411.1:0-5397 GCA_039934235.1 bacterium
CCTTCGCTCGCGGAGGTGAACCACACGGCGTTCAGGTTGAAGCTCGTGTTGCTGCTGAGCGACGTCGTGGCGGGCGCAAGATAAATCGTCGAACCTGGCAAGTCGGAACCGATTGGCTTCTGGGGAACAGGATTCGTGCGCGCATTGGCCACGCACTGATCATACTGAAGCTTGAGAATCGGCGTGTTGAGCAACTGGCACTGCAGCGCGGGGTCGAACTGCACAATATTGGTTCCGCCCACGGGAGGCCGTTGCCGCGACGACGTAAACGTGAACGACGCCTGCCATCCCGTCGTCGCGCTCGGCAGGAACGCGGCCGTACGCGCGGCGCGGCCAGCGACCGGCTGCGACTCGATTTGACGCGCGTACCGATCGTCTGGCTTGGGTTGCAGGTGATCCGAACTCGCGTCCGTTGGCGGTACCGCTTTTCCGAACAGGCGCGCAAACACCGCGAACGGATTGGCTGTGTTGCTGAAGGAGAACGATCCCGTGATCCGCTCACGATACGGCTTGAACTTGGCGGAATCGCTCTGCGTCGAACCCTGAAATAGCGAGTAGTCGACACCGACGTCGACGCCCGGAAGCAGGTCGGAGCGGACGGTATAGCCAAAATTCTCCGTCGTGAGACCGCTGATCGCGTTGTGTGTGTACTTCGCGCGCTCGAAATCATACGCCAGCGACGTGAAGTTCAGCGACAGTAATTTCAGCTTGTCGCCATCCTCCGGATTCGAGTCATTCCGCGACCGCAGCTTGCCTTCGAAATTCGTCGCGAGTCCAAACGAGAGCGCGCTCTGCCGCAGTGCGCCGAGGTATCCGGTGGTGTCGTGCGTCGTCGTGCTGTACTTCGACCGGCCGACGGCGGCGAGATACTCATTGCTCACATCCTGATGCGGTGCGAACGAATAGCTGACCGTCGGTGAGATCGAATGACGAATCGCGCGGAACGGTCCGAACGGAATTTGATCGAAGATATGAAAGAGTGTCGGCGCCGCTGACAAACCGAACGTCAGGCGCTTCGACTGGTGCACCCACTGGCCATTGGTCCGCTCGTTCCGAACTGCGAACGGACCTCCATCGACGTTCGAGAGTGATAGCGATTGCGTCAGGTTGAAGTTGTTGCGCGCGAGCGCGGGCAACGTGA
Organism: bacterium; assembly: GCA_039934235.1. GTDB lineage: Bacteria > Gemmatimonadota > Gemmatimonadetes > Gemmatimonadales > Gemmatimonadaceae > AG11. The sequence goes on from JBDTMO010000411.1 coordinate 1,142, forward strand.
ACGACGGCGTCCAATTGATCTCACTCTTGTACGTCTGCGCGTAAATGCGCTCCGTCTGCACGCCGCTGATGACATCCGTGACGATTTCGCGCTCTGGAAAATCATTCAACGCCGTTGCGACAGACATCGAATTGCCGATGTTGTATCCGAACACGGTGATCGGCGTATCGAAACTGAGCTGGCTCGTGCGCGCACTGCGCCGGAGTGTGTCGCCGAAGATCGTGTCGACTCCCGCTACCGTCTTGCCCGTGCGCAGCAATAATCCCAGCGCCGACGGCTGATCGATGCCGAGGTTCTGTGTGGCGGAGTAGCTGAAATTCGGCGTCCACGAAAGCCAGCTGCCGAGATTGAGCGGGCTCGTCGTCACACTGACCGTTGGGAAATTGCGATCGAGCTGCGTGCGTCCTGGATACTGCCGCTGCGACGCGCCGAGGCTGATCTGCGCGGGACCAACTTTTTGCTGATAGTTCGCGTTCGACGCAATCGTCGCTTGCGACGCATATGGATTGACCGTCAGCCGGCGCTGCAGGTCCGTATTCTTGACAAGATTGAGGCTCAGCGAGAGCTGGCTGTTCTTGGTGAACTGCTGCTGGTGTCCCCACGTGAGCGCCGTGTTGTTTGCGCCATCGGTTTTCGTTTCGCTGAGCGCGAGGTTGCCGGTGACATACCGCTCGAGCCAGTGATAGCGAAACTCTCCGTTATACCGCATGTAGCCGGCGTCGCCGGAGAGCAGCCCGGTTTCCCCAGCCGAACTCCGCCAATCGAGCGACGCCTGTGCATCGAGGTAGTCGTTGATCGCGAAATAATATCCAAGCCCCTCGACGTTGCGACGGTACGATGGGCTGTTGCGCACGATGTCGCTGACGCCGACGTTGGGCGCGATGATGCCGCTCCGCCGCCCGCTCCGTATATCCTGGAACATGAACGGCAGCCACATCACTGGCACGTCACCGATGTACAAGATTGCCGGCCGAGCGACGACGAATGATCCGGTACGCTTGATTTCCTTGGCCTTGAAGTAGTAGTCCGGCACCGAGTCGTCGCATGCCGTGACGGTACCATTCCTTAAGTAGGTCTTCGTGTCGTTGGCGCTGCGAATCGAATCTTGCGACAACACGACGGTGACTCTCTCGCCCGTAATGGTGAGCGTCTGGCCGCTCTGGGGAATCTGCGTCTTGAATCCGAGCACGGACGCGCGCTTGTTCACGAGATCGTACGTCGCCGCACCTGAGCTTAAAATCGGAGCATTCCCAGGCGTGACGAACACGTTGTTGCGCTTCGTCGGATCCGTCCCGACGCGAATTTTACTGCCTATACCGTTGTACGAGATGGTGTCCGACTTCACGAGCTGAGAATCGCGCTCGACGATCGCCTTGAGCGTGAGCTGCATGGCGCGCGTCAATGCGTCGAACGTGATGATATTGCCCTGATAGCGCGTGACGTTGTAGCCCGGCATGGCGAGCAGCCGCTGCATCACGGAGTCTGGCGGCGCAAACGTCGGAACGGTGTCCTTCGCCTGCGTGGTGTCACCGCGCGCGCGCAGCGAATCCGCGCGCGTGCGGATTGTGTCGCCACGCGGGGTCACGGTCGGCCGGCTCGGCGCACGCACCGGCGGCCGAGTCGGCACCTGTGCGCGAGCGGCGGATCCAACGCCCATCGACAGCAACATCATCAGCAGCAACGCCCGCACATACGTCACGCAATGGCTCCTGCTTCTTCGGCCTCTTCCGCAATGCGCTTCTTTTCGCGCTTACGGTACACCAGATACGACAATCCGATGCTCACCTCATAGAGGAGATAGAGCAGAACCGTCAGGATCAAGTTGGTGACGAAGATGTCGCCAGGCGTAATGAAGGCCGCGACGACAAATGAGCCGACGATCGCATGCCGGCGGAACTTCGACAGGAATTGCGGCGTGACCAGGCCGAACGTCGAGAGCAGGAGAACCAGGATCGGCAACTCGAACACGGCACCGATCGCCAGCACGAGCGAGATGACAAAGCCGAAATATTCGTCGGCCGTGATCATCTGGTCGAACGCTTCGTCGCCAATGCCTGTCAGGAAGCGCAGCGTCATTGGCAGGACCAGGTACCACGACAGCGCCGCGCCGCAGACAAACAGGAAGACGGCCCCAAGAATGACGGGGACGCCAATTCTCTTCTCGTGACGGTGGAGCGCGGGCGATAGGAACGCCCATATCTGGTAGATGACCACCGGCAGGGCGATGATGATACCGCCAACGAGTGCCGTCTGCATGAGGATGGAGAATCCACCGCCGGGATGCGTGTTCATCAACCGGCGCCCGTGTAGATACGGGAGGATGGGACTCTGGAGCCAACTCAGTACTGGCCCCTCGAAGGTGAGCAAGAGCGCGAACGAAATGACAACGCCTACGACGAGTGCTCCCAGCGACCAGATGATGCGCCAGCGCAACTCCTCGAGATGGTCGAGAAATGGCATCTCGGCCGCATTGCTCACCGTCGGTTCGTCCACTGCCACCTATCGAATGGTGCGAAGTTGCTGCTTGGCGAGATCCGCTTCGTCCGTGCGCGGATATTCCTTGATGATTCGGTCGAAGGCCGCCCGGGCCGCCGCTGTTTGTCCCGCTGCCTTCATGGACAGCGCGCGCTTGTAAAGTGCAGTCGCTGCCTTTGGTGACTTGGGGTATCGCTGAATGACCAGCCCGTATACCGAGTCAGCCGCCGCCTGGTTCCGTTCCGCAGCGTATGTCTCAGCAATGTAGACCATCGCCTCAGGGGCATCGTCTGTGCTCGGGTAACTTCTGAGCAACTCCTCGAAGCCGTTTCGCGCGACACCCGTGGCGCCTCGACGAAGCTGGTCGAGTGAATTCTGAAAGAGCTGGGCCGGACCCGGGCCACCCGGCGCCGGATGCGCAGTGTCACCGGGCACCGGAGGCGTGACACCGGCCTGGTTGTTTCGCTCTTCCAGCGACGCGCGCAGCTCGGAAATGCGCTTCTGGCTCTGACCGCTCAGCTCCTGAAGCTGCAGGATCTGCCGACCCATTTCGTAATGGTCGTTCTGCACATCGCCCTGCAGTTTTGCGAGGCGCGCGCTTACGACGCGCACCGAATCGTTATTGCGCCCGATCTGCGCAAGGATCTGTTCGATCGCGCGATCCACCTGCGCGCGCTGCGCTTCACTCGCCGTAGCCGCCGTCCTGCTCATGGTGTTGAGCTGGGTCTGCAGCAAGGCGACGTCGCTCTTGGAGGCAAGACAGCCCGCCAGCACCAGCGCCAGGAATGGCGCACAGCGCCCCGCGCGCGTCATGCTCCGGGACGCGCGAGCGCGCCGGATGCGTTAGCTACTTCGAACTCCGCGCGACGGTTTTGTTGATACGCCGCTTCGTCAGTTCCCTGCACCGCTGGCTGTGAGTCGCCGAGACTCTGCGTTGTGAGCCTGGCGTCCTGGACGCCCTTGCTCACCAAGTAGCGTTTTACCTGCGCCGCTCGCCTCTGTCCTAACGCGAGGTTGTATTCCGCTGTGCCCTGCTCATCCGTGTGGCCCGTGACGACGACCGTGATTGCGGGATTCGCGATGAGAATCGCGGCCTTGGCGTCGAGGACGATGCGAGCGTCGTCACGCAGGAGATCCTTGTCGTAATCGAAGTAGACCACCTGCTTGAGTGTCTGCCTCAGCACCGTCTGCACCCGTTGGGCGTCTGCGCCCGAGGCCAGATTCGCCCGCGCATTCGCCAGCGAATCAGCAGTCCTCCGACGCGCAGCATCGGCTGCCAGCGAATCGGCTCGACGCTGCGCGGCGCCATTGTCAGTGACAGGAACGCTCGCGGGCGCCGGTGCAGCCTCCGGCTTCTTGCGGCATGCACCAAGAGAGGCAGCTGCAAGGAGAACGGCCATTGTGAGGGCGATATTCCGACGGGTCATGCAGGTCTCCAGGTGGAATGGGGGCGGCCAGCGGCGACTCGGGTATTCAATTTGGCAAGCGCGGCGACCACGCAGCGTTCCGCGCGTCACCACCTCCGCGCGTGAGCTGGCGCGTTCGTCCGCTTTCGACGTCGAGCACCCACAACTGCTTCACTCCGGAGCGGTTCGACGTGAACGTGAGGTGACGACCGTCGGGCGACCACGAGGGATCCTCATTGCGGCCGTCGCTCGTGAGCTGCTTGAGCCCACGGTCGCGAAGGCTGATGGTCATGATCTGAAACGTCGAACCAACCTTCGACTGAAAGGCGACAGTTCCGCCATTTGGTGACCAGTCAGGAGAGGCGCGATAAGCGT
>JBDTMO010000412.1:0-5393 GCA_039934235.1 bacterium
GCTCACCGTTCACCGTTCACCGTTCACCGTTCACTACAAGTTCGCTCATTCGCGGAAAGTGCCCAGCCATGTACTCGCTCGAGACTCGCATGAGGTCGGCGCGCGTTTCTCCAACGAACGGCCCGTGCATCACAATGGGGACGTTGGTCGGTTCACCGGCGTAGAGCATCACGCGCGCGCCGATACCCTCGGCGGTTAGTCGCAGGGTTGTCGACGTGCTTCCTGTCGTGCGGTCAAGCCAGCCTACCTGACCGTGCATGAGCGGCGTGACGTCGTCGCCGACGCGTACAGAGCCCTCGAGCACGTAGACGAATCCATTGTATGACGCGGGCAGGTCCTGATCGACACTCGCGCCCGCCTGAAGCGAGACATCGGCGAGCGTCACGGGGACGTAGTTCTTCGTCGTCGCGTGCGCGTCGCCCGAATTGCCACTGTACACGCGGACCTCGACACCAGGTTCACACCGAACAGGCGCGCTGCCGTGCGAGACGGTTTCGAACCGCGGCGCGCTCCAACGATCCGCGTGAGGTAACGACAGCCAGAGTTGAAGAATTCGCGTCTTGCCCTGCGGCACGACGTCTTCATTGTGAATGACGCCACTGCCGGCGGTCATCCACTGCACGTCGCCGGCGCCGAGCGACCCTTCGACGTGGTCCTGCAAGTCACCTTCGAGCACGAACGTCACCGTCTCGAATCCGGCGTGCGGATGTTCGCCGCCAGCGGTCGCACCGGGCGACAAGTCGATGCGATCATCCGCAAGGAAAATGAATGGGTCCTGTAAAGCAAAGTCCTTGGGATCCACGACGAGGACGGCGGTGTGTCCGTCGCCCATAAAGCCGGGCCCCGGGGCTGGCGTCGTGACGATACGCCCTAAGTGTCGTTGAATTGGCATAGATGTCTCGAGGGGGCGGTGAACGGTGAACGGTGAACGGTGAACCGCAAAGGCGTCTACCGTTCACCCAGTACCGTTCACCGTTCACCGTTCACCGTTCACCAAGTACAGTTCTCCGTTCGCTTGTTAGACAGATACGGGTGCCGGGCGACGCGCGGCCAAGTTCCCGATTCCGCCAACGACGCCGAGTGCAAGTGCTCCGCCCGCAAGCGTCGGCGACCAGAGGGCCTGTAGGCCGAGCAGTGCGTCGAGTGAGTACAGGCCTGGGCCGGTGAGCGCGAGCACAACCGCCGCTGCACCGTAAAGAAGCGGAAGCTCGATGCCGTTGCCCATCGCGAACAATCCGTTCTTCCAGTGCACCGTGACAGCCGCGACGATCATGACGGACAGCATGAGCGCGGGGCCAACTGGGCCAAGGAATCCAAGCGCGATAAGGATTCCGCAGACGACTTCAGTCGTCGAGGCGATGGCTGCGAACAGGCGAGCTGGACGAAAGCCGAGTTGCACGAGGAATTGGCCGGTCGCGGTGAGGCCGTAGCCGCCAAACCAGCCGAACAACTTCTGAGCGCCGTGGGCGCTCATGATGAGGCCGAAGACGAGGCGGGCGATGAGAAGGCCCGAGCTGAAGGCGGCTGCGTTTGGCGACCAGGCGTCGATAAAATGAGTGGTTTGCATGGGTATCATGTGCTGAAGGGCCGTTTGTGCCGGGACCAACCAAATCCGGCTTGTCCAAAGATGGCCCTCCTATTATGGATACTCAATGCGCAAAACGCCGAATAATACCACTGATCGTCCAGATTCAGCGGACACTGCAGTCGACGTCATCGGAGAGATTCTCGAGGCAGTCCACCTGCGCACGGCCATCTTCGGCAAGTTGGAGCTCGGTGCGCCGTGGCGCGTCCGCATTCCTGAGCGAGACTATCTCAGCTTCTACGTCGTCGCGCGTGGCAGCGCGTGGCTCGACATCCGCAAATCAAAGACGGCGCCTCCCGAGCACGCAGTTCAAATTCCGCTCTCCGCAGGCGATGCCGTGCTCCTGCCGCACGGCTCGGCGCACGAGCTGCGCGACGTCGATCGGAGTGACGCGCCGCCGCGAGACTTCGATTACGACCAATGTCCCCGCGCGCTGAATACGCCGAGTGCGCGATTAGGAGGCGACGGTCCGATTACGTCGATCATTGCTGGGCACTTCACGCTTGGAAGTGCGCCGCGGAATCCGTTGCTCGCATCGCTGCCGTCGGCGATTCATTTGCCGGCGGGAGCGGTGTCGGCGAGTCCGCAGCTCGCGGGTCTGGTTCCGCTGATTCTCAGCGAGAGCGCGTCACCAGGTCCGGGGGGATCAATCGTGCTCGCTCGCCTCGCTGATCTGTTGTTGGTGCACGCGATTCGATTGTGGGTTTCCACCGCCGGACAATCGGAGTGCGGCTTACGCGCTGTAGGCGATCCAGCGATTGGCGCGGCGTTGCGCTTGATGCATGCGCGTCCTGCGGAGCCGTGGACGGTGGAGCGGCTGGCGTCGTCGGTGTCGATGTCGCGCTCCGCGTTCGCGGCGCGCTTTACGGAACGCGTCGGAGAGCCGCCGCTACAATATCTTGCGCGTTGGCGCATGACCGTTGCTGCGCAGCGGTTGCGTGAGGACGACGATGCCGCAATCGCGAATGTTGCCGAGGCGGTGGGTTATGGGAATCCGGTCGCGTTCAGCAAGGCATTTACGCGAATGCAGGGCGTTGGGCCGGGTGCGTTTCGTCGCAGCGAGCGACTGGCTCGGCGGGCGCCGCACTAGCTCGGTGTTGGCTTATCCGCGGACCGGTGAATGCAGCCCGTGGACGCAACGCTCGTGATATGTCATCCCGCATGAGCGGAGCGAGTGTCGGGATCTGCTATTCGTCGAACCTTGGCCTGCTTCGCGGATCGTCCGGTAGATCCCGACACTCGCTCGCTTCGCTCGCGTCTGCGGGATGACAGAGTGTTACGTCGACCGGCTGATGGCGCCCCCACCTTGCTCTGCACAGAACGCGGAGGAGGTCGCTCCGCTCCGGGCGATTCTTCGCTACTATAGGTCGTGCACTCCCATTCGCATCACCGCGACTCGCCCGCGCCTGAGCGCGTCTCCAATCTGGAGCTCTTCTTCGACCTCGTGTTCGTCTTTACGATCACGCAGGTTGCCACGGTGGTCGAGCAGTCGCCGAATGCAGGTGGGCTCGTGCGTGCGGCGTTCGAGCTGTGGATCATCGCGTGGATGTATGGCGGCTACGCGTGGCTCACGAACTCCGCCGGTCCGGATACGTGGCAGCGGCGTCTGCTGCTCCTTGTCGGCATGGCGGGCTTCTTTGTCTGCGCGCTCGCGGTGCCCCATGCATTCGACGAAAACGCCGTCGTGTTTGGCGCGGGCTATTTGCTGGTGGTTCTCGTGCATCTCACTGGCTTCCTGTTGCGGCCTGGGCGCACGCCGATACGCGCCATCCTTCGTCTTGCTCCGTGGAATTTGATCAGTGCGAGCCTGGTGCTTGCTGCTGGCTTCACGGGTGGATCGATGCGACTGATCCTCTGGGGTGCAGCCATCTCGGTGCAACTGGCGACGCCGTTGCTCTCGCGCACGAACGAAGGCTTCATGCTCAACGCGGAGCATTTTGCCGAGCGTCATGGGTTGATGATCCTGATCGTGTTAGGCGAGTCGCTCGTGAGCGTCGGGCTGTCGGTGCAACATCACGAGCGGGTGGATTCATCGCTCCTGTTTGGCGCGATGGCAGGGCTTGCGTTGGCGGCGGCGATGTGGTGGTCGTACTTCGTCGGTGAAGACGAACGCGCCGCTCACGCGTTTGGAGCAGCGTCGCCGAGGCAGAGGGCGGATCAGGCGCTGCTGGGATACGGGCTGGCGCATGCGGCGATGCTGTACGGCGTTGTTGCGCTGGCGGCGGGGACGAAGTTATCGGTGGAGGATCTTGCAGCGCCGACGACTGTGTTCAGCGCGTGGTTGATGGCGGCAGGCGCGGCGGTGTTTCTCGCGGGGACGGCGGCGTTTCGCGTGGCGTTGCGATTTGCGTCGCCGCTGTCTCGAATTCTCGGCGCGATAGTGTGTCTGGCCGCGGCGCTTGTGGGGCCTCGCTCTTCGGCGGCGGCTGAACTCGCGCTGCTTGCGGTGATTGTCGCCGGGATGCTGGTGGTCGAGCGAAGGAGTTAGCGTTCCGCGCGGCTTTCATGGCTCGCCGTGCAGCAGAACCTGATGTTACGTTGTCGCAAACATGTTCTTAGAACCAACGTGACAACAATCAGAGAACTCGCGCTAAGCGACCTCACTGCACTTCGCGGGCTTGCGACTGCGAGCGAGTGCGAGGGGTTCCTATTCCTTGTGCGATTCGTCGCTGAGTTAGACTCTGGCCAGGTCTCCTTGGGGCGCCCTGCACAGTATCTTGGCGCGTTTGTCGAAGATGTTCTCACAGCGGTTGGTGGGGTCACGCCCGACCCATACACCACGCAGCGTGGAATCGGACGCATACGTCATGTCTACGTTGCTCGGGACTTCCGACGCGCAGGTATCGGACGGGCGTTGATGGCATCGCTCGAAGCGCAGGCGTGTCACGCCTATACGACGCTTCGGTTGCGCACTGACACAGTTGTCGCTGCCCAATTCTACGAGTCTCTTGGTTACCGCCCCACCAGCGAGGCAGGCGCGACCCATTCGCGGCCTTGCGACTCGGCGTCCTGACCGTCGGCAACGTAATGTGTGCTGAAGCGTCATGCCGTTTGCGTAGCTCCACACTCTATTTGAGAAGAAGACGCAGAAAACGCCGGACCGTGATATCGCGGTTGCGAAGCAGCGCTTGGCGGAGCTCATTCGGAGTCGCCATGAGGAGAGTGGATTTTGACCAAAGCCCGCCGCTACACCAATGCGTTTGAAGCTGTCGGCTTTCCGCGCGCCGAGGCGGAACACCTCCGCATCCGCGCCGACCTCATGACAGAGGTCGAGCGACTGATCGCCGCGCGCGGGCTCACCCAGGCCGAAGCCGCAAGAGCGCGGCATAACGGGCGATGGTCACACGCTAAGGCACAACGAGGTGCTGGGTCAGCACCGTGTCCTTCTTGCCAGATTCATCGTGAATCACGACCAGATCATACGGCGCCTTGGCAAGACCACTGATGTCAGCGCGATACGTCAGTGAGCGTAGCTCCTTGGTGCAACTGGTAAGGCGCTGCGAATAGCCGATCACCAGCGTGATCGTGCTCGTTCCCACATCGGCGTGGCCCGTCAACGAAAACAGGCACGTGCTTCCGTAACGCGTGTTCGTGACGCTCACCGTGGACTGCGAGGCCGTCGCGGTCGGACGCGCCCACAGCACCCCCGCTTGCGAAAGCGCGTCGGTCACCGTTAGGCGTACCGGTCCGTCAGTCGTGACGATCGCATCGTCGATGGATGGCGCGTCGAACAGTATCGTGCTCGAGCACGCCGACACGAAGACGATCGCAAGAAGAAAAAACGCTCTGGACATAGACAGCCACCAAG
>JBDTMO010000413.1:0-5392 GCA_039934235.1 bacterium
AAGCGGCTCCGGAGCACACGAAGGCAGTTGCCGAGTATCTCGACAAGGCGATCCGTCAGGTATTGTCTGGCGGATCTGCAATCGACTCCAATAGGGCGGCCATCCTCGCGGCGCTTCAGATCACGTCCGAGCTGTTCCAATCGCGTGAAGCAAATGGGGCTCTGATCGGCGCGATGCAGGGACTTTCGGCTGACGTCCGCCGACTGCTGCCGCCGGCGAAGCGCGACTCCGTTGCAACCGGGGTGGTGAGTGGCTGAGCCGTTCGAGGCGCCGCCTTGCCCCCGTCCCCGCTGACACCTAAGTTGCGCAGAGTCGCCCGGCCCGTAACCGTAGGTTGATGCGCCCTTTGTAGTTAGCTCGCTCCCAGTCGCGCCCTACGCCGGTGCGGCCTCGAGTGTTGCGCTACCCGGCGGCGCTCCGCGGGATACGGCGGTGGTATCCTTTCTTCCGCGGCCCCGCCTGCGGTGGAGCATAGATGAAATGAATGATATGGCATTATTTGCCGCGCTAGGCGTTCTCATCGTCGCCTTGCCGGCGTTTTTCTTTTTTGGACGCAAGCGGGGTGTGGGCGCTGGCCGACTCGCTGAAATCGAGCGACACGCCGCCGCTAAGACCACGGCGGAGGAAACGGCCAAGCGCATCATCGCCGAAGCCGAGCGTGAGGTCGAAACGTCGCGTAAGAGCGCCGTGATCTCGGGCAAGGAACAGGTGATGAAGCTGCGCGAGAACGCCGAGGAGGAATTGCGATCGCGCCGTTCCTTTGTCGAGCAGGAAGAGCGGCGCGTAAGCGAGCGCGAAAGCACCCTCGACCGAAAGCTCGACATCGTGGAGCAGCGCGATAAGGAAATCGGCAAGCGCGCGAGCGATTTCGGCCGCCGTGAAAAGCTGCTGCAAACGCGCGAGGAGGAACTCGACAAGCTCGTGGCAGACGAGCGTCGCCGGCTGGAGCAGATGGCAGGGATGTCTGCTCAGGACGCGAAGAACGAACTGATTCGGCGTCTTGAAGAGGAAGCGCACGCCGACGCCGCCAACATGCTCAGGGAAATTCGCGAGACCGCGCGCCGGAACGCCGAGCGCGAGGCGAAGAAAATCGTTGCACTGGCAATTCAGCGTATCGCGGCTGACACGACTGCAGAAACGACTGTGTCCGCGGTTTCGCTGCCTAATGATGAAATGAAGGGGCGCATCATCGGGCGCGAAGGTCGAAATATTCGTGCATTCGAGCTCGCCACTGGTGTGGACGTCATCATCGACGACACGCCGGACACGGTTGTCGTTTCCTGCTTCGATCCCATTCGCCGCGAAGTGGCGCGCCTCGCACTCGAGAAGCTTGTTTCCGACGGGCGCATTCACCCGGGTCGGATCGAGGAAGTCGTCAATAAGTCGAAGAAGGAAGTCGACGCCGCAATCATCGAGACGGGTGAACAGGCGGCGTACAATACCGGTGTGCACGGACTGCATCCCGAACTGATCAAGCTCATCGGGCGGATGAAATGGCGCACGAGTTATGGCCAGAACATCCTGCAGCATTCGCAGGAAGTGGCGCACCTTGCCGGCATCATGGCCGCCGAGTTGGGACTCGATGTTGCGATGTCGAAGCGGGGCGCATTGCTGCACGACGTCGGCAAGGTCCTTACGCACGAACACGAGGGCACGCACGTCCAACTCGGGGTCGAGATGGCGACCAAGTACGGCGAGAATCCGCTCGTGGTCAACTGCATCGCGGCGCACCACGACGACGTGCCGCACGAGACGGAAGTCTCCGTGCTCGTGCAGGCCGCTGATGCCATTTCGGGATCGCGCCCCGGTGCGCGTCGCGAGGCGTTCGAGACGTACGTCAAGCGTCTGGAAGGACTGGAGCGTATCGCGTCGAGTTACAAGGGTGTCGAGCGTGTGTTCGCGATCCAGGCGGGCCGCGAAATTCGCGTCATCGTCGTGCCCGACGACGTGGATGATCTGCGCATGACCACGTTGTCCGAGGAAATTGCGCGACGAATCGAGGCAGAGCTGCAGTACCCCGGGCAAATCAAGGTCGTATTGATTCGCGAAACGCGGGCGGTGGACTTTGCCCGCTGACGCTGCACGCTCGGCAGAACAGGCGAGCGTGCCGACGAGTGTTGGCGCGCGCCTGATCGATGGCGTTGCGCTGGCGAGGCTCATCCGCACCGATGTCGCCGCGGACGTCGCGGCGCTCAAGGACGCTGGCGTTACCCCAGGGCTGACCGTCGTTCTCGTTGGTGACGACGCAGCGAGCGCGGTGTATGTTGGCGCGAAAGAAAAGGCATCGCGCGAGGCAGGGATGAGCGGCGAGACGATTCGGCTACCGGCCAGCACCTCGCAAGCACAATTGCTTGCGCTCGTCGAGCAGCTGAACGCCGATACCACCGTGCATGGCATTCTCGTGCAGATGCCGTTGCCCAGGCACATCGATCCGGACACGGTGATTCTGCACATCGATCCGCTCAAGGATGTCGATGGCTTTCATCCCATGAACGTCGGCCGGCTGCTCATTGGTCACGCGGACGGCTTTGCGCCATGCACGCCATCGGGAGTGCAGCGCATGTTGACGCACTACGACGTCGAGACGCGAGGAGCGGAGGTCGTTGTTGTTGGTCGCAGCACGATCGTGGGCAAGCCGATGGCCGCGCTCATGGTGCAGAGCGGCGAGGGCGCCGATGCCACGGTGACGATCTGCCACAGCCGCACGCGCAATCTCGCCGAGCACACGCGACGCGCCGACATTCTCATTGTCGCGGCAGGACGAGCGCGGATGATCACCGCGGACATGGTGAAGCCGGGCGCCGTGGTGATTGACGTCGGCATGAATCGCATTCCCGATGCGAGCACCAAGAGCGGCAGCCGGCTCGTCGGCGATGTGGACTTCGAGGGAGTTCGGCACGTTGCGTCGCTCATCACGCCTGTGCCTGGCGGCGTTGGACCGATGACCATCGCCATGCTGCTGCGCAACACGGTGCGCGCGGCGCGGCGTACAGTCGCAGCCTGATGCGCCGCCGCGCGCAAGGCGCGAGCGCCTCGTTGGGAGACGGTCCCTCACTGTTTGACACATCGCAGTCAGCGGAGTCGCTGCTCGAGGACCTGGGCGAGATCTTTCCGGGTGCCAGTCCACGCTCGGCTATCGCGGTGTCGACGCTCACGCAAACGGCGAAGGACGTCGTCGAAGGCGCATTCATCCCGATCTGGGTGCGCGGCGAAGTCACGGATTTCAAGGCGCATCGCAATGGCCACTGGTACTTCGGGTTGCGCGATATCGCGTCGCAGCTGCGCTGCGTGGTGTGGTCGCGCGATCAGCTCGGCATGCCAGCGGCGCCCGATGACGGCATGCAGGTAACGGCGCTCGGCCAGCTTGGGGTGTACGCCGCGCGCGGCGAGATGCAGTTCACGATCAAGCGGATGGAAGCCGAGGGCGACGGGCTTTGGCGGAAGGCTTTCGAAGCGACGCGCGCGAAGCTCGATGCCGATGGTCTCTTCGCCCCTGGACGCAAGCGCGCGTTGCCCAGGCATCCGCAGTGCATTGCGATCGTCACGAGTGGGAGTGGGGCCGCACTGCGCGATGTCATTGCGGTTTTACGCCGGCGCGCTCCCGGCGTGGAACTGGTGGTCGTCCATGCGGCGGTGCAGGGAGAGCACGCTCCGCGCGAGCTGGTGCGTGCCCTTAAGCGCGTCGCACGCTGGGGCGGCGCGGAACTCGTGATCATCGCGCGCGGCGGTGGGTCGCGTGAAGACCTCTGGGCTTTCAACCACGAGCGCGTCGTTCGCGCGGTCGCTGCATGTCCCGTTCCGACTATCTCCGCCGTGGGTCACGAAGTGGACATTTCGCTGTGCGATCTCGTTGCTGACCTTCGCGCCGCGACTCCTTCAGCTGCCGCGGAATCTGCGGTGACGTCGCGCGTCGAAGTACAGCTCGCGATGCACACGCTTCGCCGGAGACTCGTGCACGCCGTGGAAGAACGGCTCTACGTCCCGAAAGCACGAGCGGCGAACGCGGCACATAGTCTTGCTGCCGCAACAACGGATCATCTGCGGTCGCGAGGCGAGCGGCTTGGTGCACTGTCCGGACGACTGCATGCACTCAGCCCGCTCGCGACGCTCGAGCGCGGCTACGCGGTTGCGCATGATGCCAGCGGCCGGACGCTTGCATCGGTGGCCGATTTTGCACCGAACATGCCGTTTACGCTCCGGCTGCGCGACGGCGACGTGAGCGCTGTGGCGCGTCAGGGGAAAAAGCTCGCGGAGCCCGGCGCATGACGCTCGAACAGCGGCTGGAACGACTCGAGGCAATCGTCGCTGAGCTGGAGAACGAGCACACTGACCTCGCATCGGCACTCGCGTTGTTCGAAGAAGGCGTCACGTGTTTGCGGGAGGCCGCGAGCTCGTTGGCGGAGGCGGAAACGCGCGTGAAGCGTCTTACGGAACTTGCCGACGGCGCACTCGTCATCGAGGAGTTCGACGAGGATGAATGAGGATGTCGCACACGATGAGCCGGCGTTGCTGTCTGCGCATCGCGACGCCATCGGCCGCGCGCTTGAAGCGTTGTGCGATCGCGCGCTGGGTGCCATGCGGCCTCGGGTCGCGGAGGCGATTCGTTACAGCCTGTTGGGCGAAGGCAAGCGAATGCGCGGCACGTTGTTCCTCAGCGCCTTCGAGGCGGCAGGAGGAGCGGTTGACGCGGCCGACCTCGCGGCGGCAATCGAAGTGGTGCATGCGTATTCGCTCGTACACGACGACTTGCCATGCATGGACAACGACGATGTTCGTCGCGGTCGCCCAACCGTACATCGCGTATATGGTGTGGCCACGGCAACTGCCGCCGGTGTGGCGATGGTGCCGCTCGCGGCATTGTGCGCCGCCCAGTCCGCGCGTTCGCTCGGGCTTGACGCGACTGCCGTCGGCGCGATTGTCGTCGAGTTGATGCAGGCGTCGGGCGCCGGCGGAATGATTGGCGGGCAACTCCTCGACCTCGAGGGCGAGGGCCGGCCCCTGGCGCTGGCCGAGCTCGAGCGCATCCATCGGGCAAAAACGGGCGCACTCATCACGGCGGCCGCAACCCTTGGTGGTCGTGCGGCGTCCGCGGGGCAGGTTCGACTTGACGCTCTCGCCCGGTATGGGGCGGCGGTCGGCCTGGCATTCCAGATTGCCGATGACGTCCTCGACGTCACCGCGACAACAGACCAACTTGGAAAGACCGCTGGGCGCGACTTGGCGCTGCGGAAGAGCACGTACCCGGCCCTTCTGGGCGTTGAGGGGGCGAGACGTCGAGCCGAAGCACTGATTGATGAGGGCTGCCGCGCACTCTCGGCCGTAGGATTGTTGACGCCGTCGCTCGCGCAGATTGCTCGCTTTACCGTTGAACGCACCTCTTAGATTTCATGGC
>JBDTMO010000414.1:0-5390 GCA_039934235.1 bacterium
CGCGGAATCCCGGTTGCGCGCGTGTGGCAGGGAGTGGCGAGCGTTCTGGTGGGCAAGGGCGCGCTCGACGGCGGACTGGAAATGATCGCACTCGGCTTGCTCATGCACTTTACCGTGGCGTTCACATGGTCGGCGCTGTTCCTGTTCGCCGTGCGGCGCTCCCACTGGCTGCGGGCCGTGCTCGATTCGCCCTATGGCGCACTCAAGGTGGCCACCGTGCTCGGTCCGTTCATCTGGCTCTGCATGTCCCTTGTGGTCATTCCAACGTTGGTGCACCGCATGCCGGCGATGACGACGGCGTACTTCGAAATGCTTGTTGGCCACATTGTCTTCGTTGGGCTTCCCATGGCGGCGGCAATCGGCAGCGGTTCGAAGTGAGCCGGGTGAGTCTGGCGACCACGCCGTCACTCTGGAGCCGGCTCGCGAACACGCTGTCACTCTGGCGCCGGCTCGCGAACACGCTGTCATCCTGGAGCCGGCTCGCGAGCACGCTGTCATCCTGGAGCCGGCTCGCGAGCACGCTGTCATCCTGAGCGAGCGGAGCGAGTCGAAGGATCTGCACCAGCTACCAGCGTATTATTCAGGTCCTTCGTTTGGACTCAGGGTGACACCACTTGCCGTCTCCATCTAAGCACGTCCGAACGTTCGCCTACATCGTTGGGGTGTGGACTGTCGTCTGCCTGTTCAATACGGAGCAGACGTACATCACGCTTTCGTTGACCAATAACCCGATGGCGTGGATTCGTATCCTCGGGGTCATGGCGCCGGGGATGGTGCTGTGGGCAGCGATGACGCCGGTCATCATGTGGCTCGCGACCCGATTCTCATTCGATCGCACGGGAATCGCCGTACATGCGCTGGCGGTACTCGTCTGCTCGTTCGCCGATGCGTCACTCTACAACCTGATCGACCCGTGGGTGAATCCGTTCGGCACGCGCCCGCTGTTTGTCGGATTCGTGCGCTATCTGAGCATCAACGTGGCGTGCTACATCGGCATCGTCACATTCACCTTGCTTGCGCGCTACTCCACGCAGTTGCGTGAGCGAAAGGTGGCGGCCGCTGAGCTGAGCTCGCAGCTCTCGGCGGCGCGGCTGCGATCGCTGCAGGCGCAGCTTCGGCCGCACTTTCTCTTCAACACCCTCAACACCATCGCGGAGCTCGTGCATCGGGATCCCGAGAGTGCAGACCGGATGATCACGCGACTGGGCGCCCTCCTGCGACGTTCGTTCGATACCCTCGGCGACCAGGAAGTCGCCTTGCGCACAGAGCTCGAGTTTCTGGGCGATTATACGGAAATCGTTTGCGCGCGCTTCGGTGGACGCATTCGAATCACCACCACAATCGATCCCGAGGCACTCGGCGCGCTGGTGCCGAGCCTCATCTTGCAACCGCTCGTGGAGAATGCCGTTCGTCATGGCCTCGAGCCGCGTGCCGAAGGCGGAAGCGTCGAAATCGTCGCGCGTCGACGCCTCGATCTGCTGGAGCTCGAAGTGCGAGACGACGGGCTCGGGTTTGCCCCCGGTGATGATGGTGCGACAACGCAGGCGCGCGAGGGCGTCGGGCTCTGCAACACGTCCGCGCGGCTGCAACACCTCTATGGCGACGCCCACCGCTTCTCCGTGCGCGCGCGGGTCAGCGGCGGCACCATCGTCGCGATGCAGATTCCGTATCGTCAGGGCTCCGCGCCCGCGCGTGCGGCCACGCACGGTGATGCGCGCGAAACGTTCGAGATTGCGCGGTAATGGATCAGCCGTCGCCGTTCCGTGTCGTTATCGTGGACGACGAGCCGGTCGCCCGCCAGCGCGTGCGTCGCATCCTCGCGCGCGAACAAGGCGTCGAGATCGTGGCGGAATGTGCGAATGGACGCGAAGCGGTAACTGCTGTTGCGACGCATGCGCCAGATCTGCTCGTGCTCGACGTCCAGATGCCGGAGCTCGACGGCTTCGGCGTGCTCGCTGCCCTTCCTCCCCATCAACTGCCGCTCGTCATCTTCGTCACCGCGTTCGACCATCACGCCGTTCGAGCGTTCGATGTGCATGCGGTCGATTATGTGCTCAAGCCGATCGAACCGGACCGTTTGCGCGAAGCAGTCGCACGAGCCCGCCGCGAGCACGGCCGCGCGGAAGTCGCACAACAGCACGCGCGGTTACGCGACCTGCTCGGCTCGTTCGCGACGCTGGAGCAACCAGCCAAGCGGCCGGCGGAACCAGCGCGCACCGACGCTCCGCCAGTCGAGCGCTTTCTCGTGAAGGCGAACGGGCGGATGTTCTTCGTGAACACGCCAGATGTGGACTGGATCGAAGCCGACGGCAATTACGTGCGCCTTCACGTCGGCACGGCATCGCACATGATTCGCGAGACGATTGCCGCCGTGGAGCGTTCACTGCCTCCGTCGCGATTCGCGCGCATTCATCGGTCAGCCATCGTGAACCTCGACCGCGTTGTTGAAATGCGGCAGTGGTCGTCGGGTGACTACATCGTCATTCTCGCGAACGGCGTGCGCCTTAAGCTCAGTCGCACATATCGCCAGAATATCGAGACGCTGTCCGGGGTGCGGGCGCACTGAACTCTGTCGTCCTGAGACGCAGGTGACGTTGCTCTACAGTGACGGGGATCCCGTTTTTTTTTGGAGTGCCAGCATGCCTCTCCTAAAGCCCAAATTGTCGTTGAGTTGAACCTCAAGGTGATGCGTTTCAAACGGCCTTAACGCGGATTCTCGCGGATTTGGCGGATCGACGCGGATCCTCGGCCACGGCTCCATGGTGCGCAACGCCTCCATGCACCGCGCGAATGATCGCGGGACCGAGAGAGAACCTCTGGGCCCTTTGCAAGTGCGATCCTTGATTTTGACCTTTCGTGAGTCTGAACGCCGTTTCGAGACAGACGAATCGATTTGGCTCATTGTGCCCCCCTGCCGCGTCCGGTGCGCCATAGATCCATGCGTACCATGGAGCAATCCGCGTGCACCCGCCGAATCCGCGTAAACCGCGTTCGAGTCGTTAATCGCCTTTCTGCAGGTCCTTCGCGGCACGCGTAGGACGACAAAGGTTGCTCGCCCTTTCGTCGGAGGCTATTAGATGCTGGAGAGAGACCTCCCTCTCGGGCACTCCGAACGTCAGGTGCGAGGAATCCAATGACGAATGTCAGCATTCGCCGAGTTCGTTTCACGCGTGATGCCGATGCGCATCGCGACACGTGGCATCGCCCAGTTTGCGCAACGGTGTTGCTCTCACTTCTGATTGCGCTGACAGGACGCGAACTCCAGGCGCAGCCCGACCGCCTCAACATTTACTCCGCGGCCGCCGCATCCACGCTCGCCCTCGATCCAAACGGATTTCTCAAGAATCCGCGCTGGTATCGGAACGGCGCGCAGGTGGATCTGCCGAACATCGAAGCGCAGTGTCGATTCCGGGTCGCAACAGGGCATCTCGATCGACGGAGCCTCGTTGTCACGACTCCGAATTGTCTGTCGGAGAATGAAGTCCGAATCGTCACCCTCGACGAGGCGTCGCCTACACTAGGCCTCGGCGCCGTCTGTGTGACAGGCGGCAAGACGGGGAACGTACGGGGTCACGTGAACTGGTTCCCCGTAACCGTGACGGGGCAGATTCACTGGGATTCCTTTGCGGGAGGAATCCAGGATCACGATGTGAATTTCGACCTGATTCCTCAGACAGAAAACGCGCTGACCACTGGCAATTCTCCGTTGCCGGCTCTTGGTGGTCGTCGCGCGTATCACATCGAATCGTACTTCGAAGAGACATTTGACAGGATCGGCGCCACGGGCGGGGAATTTTGGCCCGAAGTGAAGTCGGACATAACCGATCCTGCGGCGGCGCGCGACCTGATCGATGATCGGTTCGCGATCGTGACTGGCTTGTACGGTCTCGATGCCGTGCATGGTTTCCAGGCCGAGCTGCATCCCGCGTTCATGATGTCCATTCTCCTTGACGCGTCACGCGACGGCGAACGTGCGCACGAGCAGTGGGCGGTGATGGTGCGAAACATGGGCAGCGAGGGTGACTGCGCGGGCGGTACGCACGCACTCACGACGGCCGACACCACACCGCACACCCAGCGGTTGATCATCGACCTTGGCGTCGCCCCAACCGCCGCCGGGCAATCCGGCGCAGTGCCGCGCGTCGTGCTTGGACCCAACTGGGTTTCGGATCTTGGATTTCGGCCGACAGCGCGAGTTGCCACCGACGGCCATGATGGCCGGAAACATCTCTATCTCGACTTCGTGCACCCTCGGCCGACACTTGGCGACCTGGATTTCCTGTTTCTCGGTCAGGTATCCATCGACTGGAGCAGTGTCAGCGCCTCAGCATGGCAAGAGCGAATGGATGCGTGGCGGCAACCCGATTCTCCAGCGCTGCCCAAGCTCGGCACGATTCACTACAAGAGCGCGCCAGCACGGCTTCTTGCGTCGGCGGAGTTGGTCGAAAAGACGAAGTATCGCAAAGGGATACCTGGTGAAACGGTGCTGCGACAGGATCGCCGCAACCTTCATCATTTCACGGATGACTTTGAGCTGTCGGTCGGAGAGTTGCCGACGCCTTCCGTTTCGGCACAGGTTCGGAGTTCCGCGTCGTGGCCACTCGCGGAGGCCGTACGATTCGGTTGCACGAGCGGCAGTGAAAGCGATCCAATTTGCCGTTCGAACAAACGGTGGACGTTGGGCGCTGGATACTCTCCTGACTATCGCGGCTATCCCATAAAGCCATTCGCCTCGCTCTACTACTTTCCCCACAGTTTCTATGTGGATCGGGAGGATCTTCTGGGGACCGTCCTCAACTACGCGTCCGTTCTCGGATATCGCTTCGACGCCCAGTTGGAGGAATTCACCCCGTATTCAGCGCAAGACAGTGTGACGGTGTTTCATCCCGCCCGACGAGGTGTCTCGTTCCGGATGGCGCCTTTTATCTCGCCAAACACGGTCCGCATTTCATCGGGCTTCTCGTTCATGCCGTACGAAATCGCGAACGTGGGCGTCTCATGGCTCACGGAGGGGAAGTCAACGGTCGGCTGGACCGCTGGTTGGGGGCTTGGGATGCAGCTTCTCGTCGATAATCACGACTTTCTGTTCGAGGTGCAGAACATGTCCCGACAGGGGGCGTACTCGAGCCACTGGGTTGTTTCGACCGCCATGCTGTGGCCCCTGGGGCGATAGCAACGACCGGTACGCCCGCAGCTCGATTCCTGGCGGATCCGAGGGAACGCAACTCCCCTGACGGGTATATGTTCACCTCGAGGCTGGAAGGTTGTCTTTTGCCAATCCGACCCAATATATTTGTAAGCTGTTCCCGAATCTGTACTTATCGCCAGGCAGGGTTCCCATGAAGACCGATATCCATCCCGAGTACGCCACAGCGACCGTCAAGTGCGCG